>CAJBZC010000562.1 GCA_903959965.1 uncultured bacterium | reverse complement strand
TCCCTGAAGCCGAGGAAACCCGGTTTGATCTTCGTGTATGCGTCACCGTTGACCGGCAGTTCTCCGTACCAAACGCACTCATAAATATAAGTGAGGGAAGAGAACTCAGTGGCGATGGGTGAACCGGACAATTCTGTGGCGTAGTCTGTATTGGTTTTGTCGGGCTTCCATTCGATCCGGCCTGAATCTGACAGCATTTTGAGGGTTTTCAGATACAGCAATCTCACGGCATCCCGGTACCGGTCATCTGACTCGGCTCCTGCGATGTCTGCATCAAAGTCAACGACATGGATATTGTCACCGGGATCGCTTTGAATGCCTGCGCTATTCCGGCGCCTTTTGTTCCATGGGACGACATGTTCCATACCGGCGATGCGCATCACGGCATAGCCCAGGATGATGGCGGGCAGGACCCATTTCAGGATATCGAAGGCCTGCATGGCGCGGCGGCCGGAGAATAACTGTTCTGCCTGTCGCAGCAGCCATATCCACACCCGTTCCCAAATGCCGGTACCCCTCGGTGGAGGTTGCTCGTACCTGAAGGCCCGCTGGCTTCGGAAGGCTTCGATCTTTTTTGACTGTATCTCCCGGCGCTCCTTCGGTGCGGGGACCGGAGATGCCCATGCCACGCCGGTTTCAGCAAGGATCAGGGCGATCAGGAGCATGATGTATGCCGGGAGTGCACGCATCGGATCAGTATTGTTCTTCCGGGTGGGATGATGCGGATGTATCTGTCCCGAGGGAATCGAGGCTGGAGGACAATCCGCCGGCCTCTTTTTCTTCGCGCAGGCTGAAAAACAGCATGCCCATGCCCACATGCGGGATGAGATAAAATAGCTGCTGAAGGATCGCACTCAACCCGGTGACGAGGAAATATTTCTTCGTGAAAACTTCCGTTGCCGCATCCGGATCGAGGAAGTTCACGGATGCCAGGCCGAAGACCATGCTGGTGGTGAAGGAGATGATCATGGTGAAGAACCAGGAGATCATCAGGATGATGATGACGACGCCGAAGGTGTACCACCAGCGGCCTTTCACCAGCTGGATCGCCCGGCGGTAGCCACCCGGAAAGGACGGGCCTTCGATGGTGGTGACGGGCAGGAGCATGGTGAAATTGATCATGAGATAGATCATTCCGAAGAAGAAGACGAGGAATCCTATGATGGGGATGATGACGATGAGGGCGGCGACGATCAATCCGAAGATCAACAGCATGGAATATCCGGCATTGGTCAGGGTCTGCCGGAGTAATCCGCGGGAAACTTCCTGGATGGTGGGCTTCTTACCTTCTCCTTCTTCATAAAGCCGCATGTACCGGTAGACCAGGGTCGGATAGAGCATGGCGGCAAGGATGTACAAGAGGATCGACAGGAGCATCATCGGACCAAAGTCCTGCAGGTTGCGCAGGAAATCTCCCAGGTTGTTTCCGATCCCGGAAAAGAATTCGGAGAAGCTGTCGGCCCCGAGCAGGGTGGCGATGAGCAGGAAGGGGGCGACGAAGATGACGTACATCAGGACGAGTTCCTTTAGGTTCATCTTCAGGAAGTTGATGGTATCACTGATGGTGGCTCCGAAATCACGGAGTCTGCTGAGCGGATAGGAGGAGGTTGTATTCATAACGGGTTCTGTTCAGGTTTGAAGTTGACAGACGCGGTGCCGGGCACCGATGTTTGTCTGCGTAAAAGTTTAGCCGGATAGATCACGAAGTAGCCGATCATGAAGGCCAGGGAGGCTCCGAGGATGGACAGGCTGAGCCAGCCGGGCATGCCGGTATGTCGGGTGACGTATCCTTCGAAGAAGGCGGCCAGGAGAAAGACGGGCATCAGTCCCATGAGCATTTTCAGTCCGTCGCGCGCGGCCATGACGGTGGACTGCCGACGGGTGTAGGTGCCCGGGAACAGGATGCCGGCGCCGAGGACCATGCCAGCCGCACCGGCTACGATGATCGCAGAGATCTCCAGGGTGCCGTGGATGAAGACGACCAGGATGGATTCAGGGCCGATGCCCCGGGCGAAGAAATAATACTCGAAGGAGCCCAACATCACACCGTTTTGAAAGAGCGCGAAGACGGTACCCACGCCGCCTATGAGTCCCATTACAAATACCCGGCAGGCCACGAATATGTTGTTAAAGGCGATGTAGAGGAACATAGTCAGGGGATCCTGGCTTTTGTACACGCCGAAGGGATCTCCTTTTTCGATGTTTTCGCGGGTCATATCCACATAGCCGTCGCCCAGGATCAGTCGCACGAATTCGTCATCCAGCCGGGCGGAGAGCACCCCGATCAGCACGAAGATCATGAACAAGAGGAAGGCGTAGCCCAGATATCGGCGTCTTCGGGCCATGATCAAAGGGAGTTCTTCCCTCCAGAAAGCGGTAAATCTTCCCTTTTTTTCCTTCCGATTGGCGTAGATCCGGAGGTGGAAAGTGGAAGCCAGGCCGTTGAGGTATTGTACTGTTTTGCTACCGGGATAGAAAGTACGGGCGTAGGAAAGGTCATCGGTGAGTTCAATGAAGCGTTCGGCCAGTTCGTCCGGCGCATCGGCGGGCGTCCGTTCATAGGATGCCCATTTCTCGCGGTTTTTTTTCAGGAACAGCGCTTCCCTCATCGGGTACGAATGTAGTTAAAAAAGGCTTGGTTCGCATGTACTCCCTGGCAGGTTATCGCGGGTTTAACCGGAAATCCTTTATTTCGCTAGATTGCATGTATGTCGACGATTCGGATACAAACGACACAGCATACCGAGCTGGAGTACACGCTGGCGGGGGTAGGTGATCGCCTGATCGCCTATCTAATCGATTTGTTGTTGTATATGGCTTATGGTATCGGGCTGGCGGTCGTGATGATGAACACAAGCCTGTTAAATTTCTGGAGTGGGGCCTGGTTGATTGTACTGATCCTGCCTATCCTGTTTTATCAATTGCTGTGTGAGATCTTCATGAACGGTCAGAGCATCGGCAAGCGGATCCGTTCGATCAGGGTGATCAGTCTCGACGGCAATCAGCCTTCGATCGGTCAGTATCTGATCCGCTGGCTGTTCAGGATCGTGGATGATATGATCGGCACTGGTGTGGTGGCGATTGTGAGTATTTCCTTATCGGAAAAAGCACAGCGACTGGGCGATATGTTGGCCGGCACGACGGTGGTGCGCACCAAAACCTCGACGGTGTTTGATGATACGTTGTTCATGGAGGCGGATGGTGCGCATGAGCCGGTGTTTCCGCAAGTGATCCGGCTGAAGGACCGGGATGTGAATATGCTTAAGGAGGTCATCCGGAGGGTGCGATCCGACCCGGAGCGGCATCAATCCTTGTTGGAAAAAGCATGTGCGCGCACGCTTGATGTCCTTGGGGTAGATACGGACCTGGCGTCCCTTGACTTTTTGGAAGCCGTGATCAGGGATTACAATCATATAACCTCGATGGACAACTCAAGGAAAGCCTGACCGCGAAGTTAGAAAGCCGCGAAGGGCCGGCATCTTAATACGCGACGGCGAAGAGTACGCGCTCCTTACTGGGTTTACCGCTGAAGATGCAAGTTCCCTCTTCCTGGGGGTTATCGAGTTGTATACAGCGTATGGTGGCCTTGGTCTCCTCTTTGATCTTTTCTTCGGTTTCGCCGGTGCCGTCCCAATGAGCAGATACGAAGCCACCCTTGGTGTCGAGGACCTGCTTGAATTCCTCCCATGTATCGACGCGGGTGATGTGCGCTTCGCGGAAATTACGCGCGCGTTCGAGCAGGTTGGCCTGGATATCATCCAGCAATGATTTGATATAGGAGGATATCCCGTCCATGCTGACGGTGTTTTTTTCCTTGGTATCACGGCGGGCAACTTCCACGACATTATTTGCGAGATCGCGGGCGCCAATAGCCATACGTACGGGCACTCCTTTCAACTCGTATTCAGCGAATTTCCAACCCGGGCGTGCGTTATCTGCATCGTCGTATTTGACGGAAATGCCCATACCCTTCAGCTCCTTCATGATCTCCGACACCCGGGCATCGATCAGGGCCTTTTGATCATCGCCTTTGTAGATGGGTACGATCACCACCTGCAGCGGTGCGATTCGCGGGGGAAGCACGAGTCCCTGATCGTCGCTGTGTGCCATGACCAGCGCTCCGATCAGTCGGGTGGAAACGCCCCAGGAGGTCGCCCACACGTGTTCGAGTTTGTTTTCTCGGCTGAGGAATTTCACGTCGAATGCCTTCGAAAAATTCTGGCCGAGGAAATGGGATGTACCGGCCTGAAGGGCCTTTCCGTCCTGCATCAGTGCCTCAATGCAATAGGTATCAACGGCGCCGGCAAAGCGTTCGTTGGGCGTCTTCACCCCTTTGATGACCGGGAGGGCCATCCAGTTCTCTACGAAATCGGCGTAGACATCCAGCATTTTGCGGGTTTCTTCCACGGCTTCTTCAGCTGTAGCGTGGGCGGTGTGGCCTTCCTGCCAGAGGAATTCAGTGGTGCGCAGGAAGAGTCGCGTGCGCATCTCCCAGCGGACGACGTTTGCCCATTGGTTGATTAGTAAGGGAAGATCCCGGTATGACTGGATCCAGTCGCGGTAGGCGTTCCAGATGACGGTTTCACTCGTGGGGCGGACGATCAGTTCCTCTTCCAGCTTTGATTCCGGGTCGACCATGAGCTCTCCCTTTTTATCAGGATTGACCTTGAGTCGGTAGTGTGTGACCACGGCGCATTCCTTGGCGAAACCTTCGGCGTGCCCTTCTTCCTTTTCAAGGAAAGTCCGCGGAACAAAGAGTGGAAAGTATGCATTGACATGACCAGTGTCCTTGAACATGCGGTCAAGTTGATCGCGCATGTTTTCCCAGAGTGCAAATCCGTATGGTTTGATGACCATACAGCCTCTTACAGCGGAGTAATCCGCCAATCCTCCCTTGAGAACCAAGTCGTTATACCACTGTGCATGATCCGTCTGCCGGGGTGTGATCTCTTTGCTCATCTGTTTTAAGGTATGTTTAACATCCCGGATACTGCTCCGGGGCATTTTTCGTTGTCTATATATGAAAGCGCGTCTGCATTTTAACAAACGCGAGCGCGCAAATGTACTAACTTAGTGCAGAATCTATTAAACCCAACGGCAATGAATACCAGAATCCTCCTCATGGTCATCGGTGCTACGGTCCTCGGCAGCTGTTCCACCATGTACAAATCAGGTCCTACGCCTGACGACGTGTACTTCTCTCCTGCTGCACCGGAATCGGGTTATGTGAGTCGTGAGAATTATGACAGATATAATAATGGCGACAGTTACGAAGACGGATATGTAGATATGTCTGATCGTTACCTGCGCATGAAATCCTCCAGCCGCCGTCGCTGGTCAACCTTCGACGATGACTTCATGTACTGGAACAATCCGTACTGGAACAACTCCTTCATGTTTAACAGCTGGTCTCGTCCGGGTATTGGATTCTCATCCGGTTTCGGACCAATGTCCTGGGGCAATCCTTTCATGGGTTACAACCCTTACATGAATCCGTTCATGAGCCCCTTCGGCAATCCATACGCCGGCATGGGGTCATTTCATAATTTCGGGATGAGTGGATTCTATGGACCGAACATGGGAGGCTTTTATGGAAATGGACACTTCATGGGATCTCCATTCTCTCCCTACTATTACGGAACGCCGGTGGTGGTGGTCACCAAGCCCCTTGCTCCGGTGAATCCCCGGGCCAATGGCCCAAGGGTCTATAACCTGAGTGGTTATGGTAACAATGGAGGCATGGCCCCGTCCACCCGTGGTTTCAGCAATTCCGGATCAAATGCCCCTGCCCGGAGCGGTGTCCGCACCTTTGGAAATTCGGGTTCGACGCCGACCAGGTCTTCAGGAGGCTACATCAACACGGAATCTTCGCGTCCGAGGGGTGGCTACAACAACAGCGACAACCCTTCCCGCAGTTCTTCGAGCCCGGTACGTACGTTTGAATCCAATACGCCTTCCCGGAGCTCCGGCGGCGGGTCAGGCTCCTCCTCATCAGGCGGCAGCAGCAGTGGAAGCAGCAACGGTGGCAGTGCCCCTGTACGTTCCTTCCCCCGCGGCGGCGGTAACTGATCGGTCGGATTAAGCCTTCCTGCCCCTTATCACCCAAACTGATCGCTATTTTACATGACTAAGAAAGAAAGAGCTGCCCTTCGCCGCTCTTTCTTTCTTAGATACCTAACCCCTGTGGTTATGAAACGGTATACATGCCTCCTCTTTTGCACTGCATTCACCAGCCTGACGGCTGCCGCACAGGAACCGGCGGATGCCTTAAGATATTCATGGTTGAGTGGGAGCGGTACGGCGAGACACCAGGCCATCGGCGGCACCAATGTGGCCCTCGGTGGTGATCTCAGCTCCATCTTCTACAACCCCGCAGGACTCGGACTCTACCGCACCGGTGAACTGGTGCTGACACCCGCCTATGGCATGCACCGGAACAACGCCGATTACCTGGGCAGCTCCTCCATGCAACG
>CAJBZC010000561.1 GCA_903959965.1 uncultured bacterium | reverse complement strand
TGTCATCGAAACGAAATCCTTCCGTCATCAGTTCTACGGCACGCTCCCGCCTGATTTCCTGCAAATCTTTAGTGAGGGCATATCCATAATCGGGCCAGTTGGGATCTGTAGGAATGGTTGTCAGCACCATGTTGGGCATACCCACCCTGGCCCTCAGTACATTGATGGACAGATTGACATCAGCCTGTGTCAGTTCACCCAGTTCCGCCTTTGCTTCCGCATAGTTGAGCAGTGCCTCTGCGTATCTGAATACAATGTATGCCAGCTCGCCGCTTGCACCACCGGTGGCAGGATCAAGTTGTGGCCTGCGGAATTTTTGTGACTCATATCCGGTTGGACCCGTCTGTGCTCCACCCAGGAGAGGCAGGGTGTACTTGGTCGTGTCATTTTTTAAGGTAATGGTCACAGCATCACCGGGATTCATGACGGTCTGTACAAACCGCGGATCACGATTTCTGACGACATCCCTGATATCACGCTCGCCCTGATAAAGGGGACTGAGACCCACAGGTAAGCCATCGGAGCAGAGATACATCCTCACCATGTCCTGAGTGTATCCGGAGCCATGAGGCCAGTTCCATAACTGATTGGTGAATGCATCGCCCTGCGCTGAACTGTAACTTCTCCAAAGTAAAATTTCCGCATTCGAGCTCAGGTTGACCTGATTGAAAAGCTCGTAGTACACCTGATTTGGATTGCCCGTGGACAAGCGGTAGGTGCCCCCGTCCATGACTGCCTTTGCTGCAGCGGCAGCGGCTGTGAGGAAGGCCTTCCCGTCTGTCTTACCCTTGAAGGGATCATTCAGATGATATTTCTCCCATGTTCCTTCATAGAGGGCCACCCTTGACTTGAACAACAGGGCGATATCCTTCGATATGCGTTGTGCGGGCACTTCAGACTTTTTCTTCAGCTTTGAAGCAGCCATATCCAGGTCAGCGAGAATAAAATTGACGACATCCGTGCGTGAACTGCGGGGACCATTCAGCGCATCCTTATCGTTTACCGTCAGCGGCACTTTTACAATCGGAAGATCACCGAACTGCTTCAACAAATTGAAGTAATTGAATGCCCTGAAAAAGTACGCCTCCCCAATGTAATGATCCTTGAGCGCACCACTTTTTACTCGATCGCTGTTGGCCAGAAAATAATTGACATTACGAACCGATGTCCAGCTCCAGCCACCGCCACTGGATGGGATGTTGATGGCGCCATCGAGTCGGTTTTTTGTACCTAACCAAAGTCCGACAGAGATCGCCATGTCGGTACCGGCGTCAAGCAGCGGATTGCCACCCGATCCGCTGATGTTCCACCCGGGCAAGACAGAATATAAACCATTCATGTAGAGCTCCAGGTCTTGATCGGTCTTCCAGAATTCAGGATCGGATATCTGGTCAAGCGGCGTCAGGTCAAGAAAGTCCTTGTTGCATGACGAGAAACTCAGTCCGGTTCCTAAAAAAATGACAATGATGATGAATATTTTTTTCATGTCTGTTGCTTTAGAAGTTGACATTCAAGCCAATTGAAACGACTTTGGATAAAGGATAAATTCTTCCATCTCCAGCACTGCCGGCCACTTGCTCCGGATCCAGCAACTTGAACTGATTGATGATGAAGAGATTTTCACCGGAGAGGTAGACATTGGCACTCTTGATCTGCGCTTTACCGGCAATTTTAGACGGCACCGTGTACCCGAGCCTTAGATTCTTCAATCGGCAATAAGCACCACTTGGCAGGTACCGGTCGACCGGTCGTCCATAGTTTTTGCTGTTATCTCCATCAAATACAGAATAAGGTTTGGCGAAATAAGCATTGGGATTGGCGCCCAGGGGACTGGTTGCATCTCTCCAGTAATCAAGGTGCTGTTCGTACACCATCATGTGCAGCGGTCCGTTGGCAGGTCCTCTGAATACGTTTCCATTCAGGACCTCTGTGATGTAGAGGTCTTGCTTGCCGACACCCTGGAAGAAGAATGACAATTCCAGCCCTTTCCAGGAAACATTTCCATTGAAACCATAGAGATACTGAGGACGCTCATTCCCCACGATCCTCATGTCGCCAGACTCGGAAACGGTGTTCTTACCATTGTTGATCAGTCCATTCTTGTCAAGATCGAGGTATTTCAGGTCGCCTGTATTCCATCTGCCTGACCACAGGAAGGACTGATTCGGCCATGCCGCAATCTCTTCTGCCGTCTGGAAAAATCCGTCCGTCCGATAGCCCCACAATTCACCCAGGATCTGACCTTTTCTGAAGGTGCTTAAGATTCCGGTGGGGTTGTTGTAGGACATGACCTGACTTACATTATTCGACAGATTACCTCCAATCTCGTAATACAAATCCCCGACCCTGTCCTTCCACTTGAATTCCAGATCAAAACCCCTGGTTCTGATCTCTCCTGAGTTCTCGCGAGGTACCGGTGCACCAAGCAGGGCGGGCACGGCCGGGCCGGGACCCACCAGATCGGTCGTAAATGACTGATACCAGTCATATGTCACAGATAATCTTCTTTTGAAGAAAGCAAGATCAACCCCGAAATCAAGCGTCTTCACTTTTTCCCAGGTCAGGTCAACACTGGCGATGTTCGGTGCGCCTACAGACCAGAGACGCTGACCACTGAACAGGAAGCTTGTCTGATTGATGCCCATGGTGGGGATGTAGAGATAGTTGGACACATTCTGGTTGCCCAATTCTCCAAACGAACCTCTGAACTTCATGTAATTGACGACATTCTTCAGGGGATAGAATTCTTCCTTGGATGCTACCCAGCCGGCTGATACAGATGGGAAATAACCCCACTGCTTTCCGGGCTGGAAACGAGAGGTACCATCCGCCCTGAAGTTGGCTTCCAGCAGATATTTTTCGTCATAATCGTAGAGGAAGCGACCAAAACCACTTCTCGTCGACCAATGACCCTGACCATCAGAAACGATCTTGTTACCCACCGCCGTATTGACTGACGGTATATTGTCACTCAGCAGATATTGTGCGTCGGCATTCAGGGAGAAATAGGTGAATTTCTCTTGCTGATAGCCGGCCATGAGGGACATATTATGCTTCCCAAAGCTCCTTGCGTATGTAGAATAGAGGTTGGGTGACAGATAATTGTCTGTATAGAGTCGTGGACGATAAGACGTAGCGATCTTGGAAACACCAGGCGCCAAATCACCGTTAGGCTGCATCCAGAAATACTGCTTTGCCATGTATTCACGACGATCATTGCTATTCGTGTAGTTGAATTCCAGGTTGGTCACCCAGCCCTTGATGGGTTCAAGTGTGATGCGGGGTGCGAGGATCATCTGTGTATTTATGGTATTATCCCGCATGGCATCCCACTCCAGTATCCTGCTCTCCTGCGTCCACATATCCGTTCCGGGATACTTGGCCGGCATGGTCGGCTTCAGCTTGGTCATCATATCATAGATCCTTCCCCGACCCAGATCCTGTTGCCAGGGAAACTCCTGCAGACCGGCATTGTATTTGAACAGCACACCCACTTTCGCCCATTTCGTCGCCTGCGCATTGATCTTTCCGTCGAAATTGTAGCGATTGAAGTTCTCATTGCCATATCGAAGCAGACCATCCTCTTTATACCAGCCTCCGGACAGATAGTAATCGATCTTGTCACTGGCTCCGGATACACTCAGATTATACTTCTGGCGAGTGGAGAAGTCTTTGAACAAGATATCATACCAATCAGTATTTGCCGCTGCGCCCAATCCCATGGCACCAATATTCCATGACAATCCGTTGGTATTGCCAAACATCTCTGGTGCACTGCCTGGTTTGGCAATATTCTTCGCCAACCTGTCCAACGCATCCTGATTATACCAGGGCGCATTGCCAATGTTTTTAGCCGCATCATTGGACACGAGGGCAAAGGTCATGGCATCAGCCAATCGGGGATACTGAACCGGACGCGTTCCTGCCACATTGGTCTGAAAGGATACATTCATCCTTTCCTTACTACTCTTTCCAGACTTGGTGGTGATCAGGATCACGCCGTAGGCGGCACGGGCACCATAAATGGCCGAAGATGCCGCGTCCTTTAAAACGGTCAACGTCTCGATATCGGCAGGATTGATGCTGTTGATGTCCATCGGAATGTTGTCAACTAACACAAACGGAGCGGTACTTCCTGAGAAAGAACTCAGACCGCGGATACCCATCTGCATGGATCCGCCGGGTTCACCACCTGAATTTGATACCGAAATATTGAGGTTGGGAATCAGACCCTGCAGTGCCTGCTGTGTGTTTGCGATTGGACGCGACTCGATTTCCTTGGCTGAAATCGTAGAAATGGCGCCCGTAAGATCCACCTTCTTCTTTGTTCCATAGCCGATCACCACCACCTCACTCATGTCGCCCGAAGGCTTCAGACTTACAGAAATGCTCGACTCACCAGGCCCGACGTTGATATCCTGCGATTGATAACCAACGAATGAAACCACCATCGTCACCTTGCCGGAAGGCACCGTGATCTCAAAATTTCCATCCGCCTTTGTCATGCTTGATGCTGGGCCATTCTTCAGGCTGATGGTCGCACCATTCAAAGGAGACATCGAAGATGCATCCTTTACTGTACCTGTCACTTTTCGCTGTGCATGGACGGAAAAAGATATCAGCATGACTGCCGACATAGATACACAGTAAAGAATGAGGTTTCTGAATTTTTTCATGTTGATCGTTTTAATGGAACTTCGGAAAATGAATATATTTATTTATTACATGAAATGATCAGCAAGGATAAAATCAGGTAATAAGTGGAAAAGATTTGATTAGTGTGCGCATTGATTGTGCTCCTTTTATAAGGAAAGTCGTTATCTGTTTATCTTTTTTGCCTAAAAAATGAACAGGCATGTCATTGACAGTCGAATATCAGGGAATATATATTGCCCCTAATAATAAAAAGGAGAGTATATTCAACATGGAATATGCCATGATTAAAGCGGAGATAACTATCGAATTTTTTTGAGTAGATTTATTTTTATACCATGTTTACTAGACTGATGCCTTCCTTGAAAATAGCATTTATAGCCGCCGCGATACTGAGTATTGGGGTATACAGCGCATGCAATACGAATACGGCGTACAGACCTCCAATGGTCAAGTTTTCACTCGATGAACAACAGATCCCTGCCTATGAAAAGAACATTGATCATAAGGCCATCATCAGAAGCCTTGACAGCCCTGAAAACAATAGCCTGAAAAGAGGAGAAAGGATATACAATAATATCTGCATCACCTGTCACGGAACGCCCGCCCAGGAAGGATCGGTGCCGACTGCATTCAAATTCTGGAAAGATAAATTCAAGGTAGGCAAGGATCCATACACCATGTACCTTACCCTGACGCGTGGATACGGAGGAATGCCGCCTCATCCCTCGTTGACCCCCGTGGAGAAATATGAGGTGATCCATTACATCAGAGAAGAATTTTTACGAAAGCAAAATCCACAGGAGCTCTTCAAGATTGACGACAGTTATCTCGCAAGCATCCCCAAAGGGAATACAAAAGGCCCGCTGCCAAAAGAAAGAAAACCATGGGCTGACATGGATTATGGGAATTTTTTGATCAACACATATGAAGTCGTTCCCGCTGATGCACCACCGAGAGAAATATCAAGGGGACCGGCTCCACTGAAAGATGAAAATCTGGTCAATGCAAACTTTGCATACAAGGGCATTGCCGTACGACTCGATGAAGGCCAGGGAGGCATTGCAGCGGGCAATGCCTGGATGATTTTCGACCACGATCTGATGAGAATTGCCGGTGGCTGGACCGGTAAAGGATTCATCGACTGGGAAGCGATCCTGCTCAATGGAAAACATAATATTTCACCCCGAACCGTAGGGGATCTGCATTTTTCAAATCCGGTGGAACCGGGATGGGCCAATCCGTCGACCGGCGCATTTGATGACCCCCGGTTTCAGGCGGTAGATCAAAGGAGATTCGGTCCGCTGCCACGGTCATGGGCGCAGTACAAAGGATTGTACCGTCATAATGGTAAAGCGATCATCACATATAGCGTGGGTGATGCTAAATTGCTTGAACAACTGAGTATGGAGGGAGAAAAAGGACAACCCATTTTTACCAGGACGCTGAACATCTCACCCTCAAAGACCCTGCTGAAAATGCGTATTGCGAAGACCGACGTGCAGGTGTCAATAAAAGGAAATGACGTAGTCCTGAAAAAAGAAAACGGGTATCATGTGATGAATGTACCCGCAAAAAAAGCAGTCAGCGTCAAAATATTTATCGCCGACAAAGCCTGCAAAAACTTTGCTGCCATCACAGTTTCAAGCAAACCCCCAGCTGACTTGATAGTATTCACACGTGGAGGTATTCCTCAATTTTCGGAAGAACTGGTAACAAATATTTCCACCGGAACAGAAAAAGGTGTTTTTAAGGTAGACAGGATGGAACTACCTTATCAAAGTCCATGGAAAAATCAAATGCGATTAAGCGGAATAGACTTCCTGGAAGATAAGGACAAGGCGGTCATATGCGCAACCGATGGAGATGTCTGGCTGGTGAAAGGTATCACCAGTCTCAACGGAAAATTGACCTGGAAGAGGATCGCTGCAGGTTTGTTCCAACCACTGGGTATCCGTGTGGTTGATAAAAAGATCATGGTCACCTGCCGGGATCAACTGGTCAGGTTACATGACCTCAACGGGGACGAAGAAATTGATTACTATGAAGCCTTCAACACTGACCATCAGGTGACAAATCATTTTCATGAATTTGCCATGGGGCTTCAAACCGATCAGGAAGGAAATTTCTATTACGCAAAAAGTGGAAGACATGCCAGAAAAGCACTGGTACCACAGCATGGAACATTGATCAAAGTGAGCAGGGATGGACAACGATCCAGCATCATCGCCAATGGATTCCGCGCAGCCAATGGTGTATGTATCAATCCGGATGGCACGTTCCTCGTAACAGACCAGGAAGGTCACTGGAACCCAATGAACAGGATCAACTGGGTGACGGCAGAAAATAAATTTTATGGGAACATGTTTGGTTACAACCCCTCCAGTGACAGTTCGGACCAGGGCATGGAACCACCAATGTTATGGGTAGAAAGGGATATCGATCGATCACCCTCGGAACTACTTTGGGTAGCCAGTAAAAAATGGGGCCCGCTGAATGGTAGCTTGTTGAGCTTCTCATATGGCTACGGAAAAGTATTCATTGTCCCGCATGAAAAAGTGGATGGACAAGTACAGGGTGGACTCTTTGAATTACCGCTTCCCAAATTTACCACGGGCGTGATGCGCGGAAGATTCAATCCCGGTGATGGACAGTTGTATGTATGCGGATTATCTGCGTGGGGTTCCAGCCAGCCTGACCTTGGAGGATTTTACAGGATCAGATACAATGGCGAACCATCGATCGTACCGACTGGGATGAATGCGACCAAACAGGGAATAAATATAAAATTTTCACATGGTCTGAATGTCAGAAATGTGGAAAAGACATCTACTTTCAGGATACAGACCTGGGATCTGAAGCGGAGCAGAAGATATGGATCCGATCATTACAATACCCGGGATCTCACGGTTACAAATGTCAAGGTAAGTGAGGATAAAAAGGAGGTCTTCTTAACCATACCGGATATCAAACCCACATGGGTGATGAAGATCGATTATACATTCATCAGTCCCGTAGGAGATTCAATAAAAGGACAGATCCAACATACGATCCACAAATTAGGTAAGTAAATATTCAGTTGACCAAACAGATAACACTGCACTACTCCCGTCCCTGTTGTGTTACGATCGGAACGTATCCGATCTCGAGACCCTTCGGAGGCGTAACGAGCAAGGCCGGATCAACAGATGCAAGTTTCCCTGACATGGGAGGTGGAAGATAAGCCCTGTCCATTGTCCAGTACTTGTGTAATAATGTGGCGCGACGTTGCATTTCCTCACGCGCTTGTTTACTCAATCCCGCGTTGAGGAGTGCGGGCTGATCCGCAAACCGATACCAGTAATATGTAAGGGTACTGCCATCGCCAAGTTTTACCTTGAAGGG
>CAJBZC010000560.1 GCA_903959965.1 uncultured bacterium | reverse complement strand
TTCTTTGCCTTTACTTCGCGGCCTTGCGGTAAAGCCTACTTCCGCCATAAGCGGCGCCTGCTGCTAATAGGAGCGAAAGCCCCCCGTCAATAGGAACATCTCCCATGGCAGGACCGTTCTCCGTCCCGAGTTCCTCTTCTTGTGCGATTACGGGCATTGAAGCGATCAGCAGTATGCAGAGTATGCGAAGAAACCTGTTCATGTGTGTATGATTGTGTATGTATGGGTATATGATCGGTTATTGCTTCACTATGCGCACTTGCTGAGTCTCTCCATTGTCCATCTCTACCTGAACAACGTAGGCGCCCGGATTACGCATACCCGGCACCGTGAGTCTGTGCTGGATGCCTGCATCGGATGCGAATACACCGGCTCCGGTTTCACGACCCATAGCATCCACCACGCGCCAGCGTTTGGCCGATGCCGTGGGGTGGGTGATCATTAAGTCGATGATGGATGTCGTCACCGGGTTGCCCAGCGCCTTCACATCGAAAGCCGGCGACTGCCCGTCGGCGCTCATTTTCACATGATTGATCGCCAGGATGAAGCGACCTTCTGATTTGAGCGCATCGAGTGTGAAGTCGTGTGACAGCTGGCCGCCTTTCATCAGCAACGTTTTGCCTTCCTTGGTGTCGATCAGCGCCACGGAGTTCAGTGGGTTCCACTTACCCTCTGTCTGAAGGGTCAGACTGGAGGCCCCTTTCACCTGTGAGGTGATGATCAACGGAAAATATCTTTTCTCCGTTCCTGTTTCCACGATCGGACGATCGAACTGCATCGCATAGCCCTTGCCATTATCCATGCCCACGGCAAGTCCTGTTCCTGCGGTGCGTCCCATGGATTCAGCATCGTATTGGGGATCGAAGCCGGCGGAAGCATCCGAACGGGACAGGTCGACATAAACCTCATCACCGGCAATATCAGTAGCACCTTTAGCCGTGACCCGTATGCCAGAAAGCGCCTGTCCGCCCGGTGTTCTTTCGCCCGGCTGGATATTCAGGCGGGGTGCGCGGGTGAAATGGGTAAATGCAGTGGCGGTTCCTGTCTTGGCAGACTGCTGGATGGTCAGCACCGGACTGGGACCGGTCGCCTGTACAAAGAAGCCCGCTCCTGATTCGATATACTGATCTGCACTATTGGTTCCGGATGTACCATTGTGGGTCGTCCACCTGGTCAGTTGCGGATCATAGCGGTAGATCACCGCGATGTTCGATTTGACGATGCCCGGACTCATCCAATCGATCGTGGAGGCATAAGGATTGGCCACCAGATTCCAGCCTTTGTTACTGTTTGCTGTTGTGTAATTAACTGGAAGGGATACGGGATTCCCGTCTTCCAACAAGGTGCCGGATGACAGGATGGTCAGGCTGTCGGACATAGTACCTGAGGAAGCCGTACCGCTTGCGCCATAGAGCCAGGCGGCTACGCCGGACTTCGCCGTGATTGACTCCGTTCCGGCGGTGAAGGAGTTGTATCCGGAGTTTCGGGTGCCCCCGGTACCGTAGGTACCGTTGTCTGCTGACTCATTGAAATACATCACGGATCTGGTCGACGCAGTGAAGTCGATGCCGATCCCGGAGATGGTATTTAACACCGTCGCAGAACTGTAAGGGAAGCCCAGCAGTCGCCATTGCTTTTTCCGGTTATTCACATCGATATATCGTTCGACTTGAACCGTGCCGGTCAGCGTTCCCGCGGTGGTATGTTCAAGTATCCGGGCAGTACCGGTGGAGAGGCTTTTCAGCCGGAGATTTCCACTGCCGCCCACGGTCAGCGTGCCGGCCGTCAGGTCGAGGGTACTGAAGATGCTTTGAGTTCCTGAACTGATGGTTGCCGGGTTGGTCGTCTTGTTCACCTTGAGGTGGAAGATCGAACCCGTACCTGAAATGCTCTGCGCCGCTGAACCGCTGAGGGTGATGCGGTCGATCGTACCGCTGTTTTCCAGATTTTCCTGGACATGAAGCTCATCGGCCGCAGCAAGAAAGATGCGCTCACCGGAAGGTACGTAGAATTGGGCCCGGGAGGCCAGCCCCGCCATCGCGAAAAGCAGGGATATCAGATATTTCTTTTTCGACATGATATTTATGTACATGTGATATAGGTTGATAAGAATCGTTCTATCAGGGCGTGATCTTTACATAGGTAACTTTGGTTCTGCCATTGCCGTCATCAAGAAAACCCATTGTCCCGCCAACAGCGAAGCACCTGAAATAAATGGTGGTTGGTGCGGTGCTCACTGTGATAACATGCGAACCGCTGTAATTTCCACCCGGGGCACCGACGGTTGCGCCACCCGGGAATGCTCCGAGAATTTCAGTTCCTAATATTGCGGTGGAATTGTCCAAAGACAGAAATCCTACTGCATATTGATTGGCTGCCGCACTGGGTGCCTGTACCCGCATCGTGTAAGTGATCAGGTATGTGCCTGTGGAATTGATGGTGAGGCGGGTCAGTTCTGCAGAAGCCCCGGCACTAACGTTGATAGTGCCAGACGGGTTGGCAGATCCAAAGACAGGCGAAAAGGCGGAACCATTGACAGTTACTACTTCTCCATTTGCATTGACACCGAGGGTAGCTCCTCCGGAAGTCGTAGTAGCAGAGGTCAGGTTTGTGAATTTCAGACCCGAGCTGTTGGCCGCTGCGGATGTGATCTCCACGACACCCTGGTTTTGATTGACCACCCGTTGCCAGCTGCTGCCATTGTAGCAGTACAATCCGGGTGTAACAGCATTGGCTCCTGTACCGGCCGTGGCCGTGTTGTACACCATAATACCTGTGGCAGGTGTCGAAGTAAACGGCAGGATATTGTTAGATGCCGTCAATGCCACCCGTGGAGGTAGAAATCCTTTGGCATTGGTAGATGCGGAGGCATCCACCTGCAGCCTGGCGGAGGATTCCACAGAAGGCGTGCCCACTCCAATTTGTGCGAAAGCGTAGGGTTGCCAAAAGCAGATGAACAGGAATGTGTGAAGTCTTTTCACAACCGGGATGATTGATTTCCCCCAAAGAAACGAGCAGGAAAATCAAGTCGCATCACATCCCTTTAGCCAATATTTTCATTGGAATCGACTAAAATTTCGGGATAATTTTGAATTATCGCATCATGCGCATCATTTAAAACCCGTGAAAATCATCTCGATTCGATTATTTTCCGGATTGTTCCAATATTTAACCATCCTGAAAAATCATCCGAAATCTTATAAAAATCATATC
>CAJBZC010000559.1 GCA_903959965.1 uncultured bacterium | reverse complement strand
TCCAGTACAGCGAATACGTAGGGCAGATCATCCGGTTTGATGAATCTAAGCTGGAGGTTCTGGTTGACCGTAACGCGAAGATCGTCGGCTACTACGCCCTGCAGTCGGTCTGCCAGCCTGCGACTGGCATCGGAAGAGATGTTTCCGTTGGGTACCCGAACATATGCCGCAAAATAACCTTCCTGTTTTTGAGCGATGACATTGGTGGCACGCCATTTTTTGAATTTCGCCTCATCACTGAGTGGCGCAGTCTCATGGCTTCGCTTACCGGAAGGCGGGTTCGTAATCGGCCAGGCATCGGCATCGACAGGATAACGGTCATGCGTAAGCGCTTTTTCCTCTGCGATGACCAGTTCGTTGAAGGCGTCGATACCGATCTTTTGGATCAGGAATTTTATCCTTGCCTTGTGCCGGCTATTGCGTTCGCCGTGGCGGTCGAATACCCGCAGGACGGCTTCCAGGTAAGGGATGAGGCGATCCACTTCGAGGAACTCGTGGGTGGTGATGGCCAGGTGAGGTTGTGCGCCCAAGCCCCCGCCGATCAATACCTTGAAGCCCCGGCGTAGCTGGCCGTCCACTTCGCGGATGCGGGCGATGGCGCCCAGATCGTGCATGTAAGTGAGGCCGGTGTCGCGTTCGCTGTTGCTGAAGGCGATCTTGAATTTGCGCCCCATCTCCTGGCAGAGCGGCTTCCGGAGGAAGTATTCAAACATCGCGTGGGCGTAGGGTGTGACGTCGAATGCTTCTTCGGGGTCAATCCCTGTGGTATCGGATGCGGTGATGTTTCGGACGGTGTTCCCGCAGGCTTCGCGGATGGTGATTGCATCCTTCTCGAGATCGGCCCAAAGTTGCGGGGTACGGTCGAGACTCACGAAATGAATCTGAATATCCTGGCGGGTGGTGAGGTGAAGGTTTCCGTTGGAGTATTCGTCCGATACATCCGCGATGCGCTTCCATTGGGCGAAGGTCATTTTTCCATATGGGAGCTTGATGCGCACCATCTGTACGCCGGGCTGCCGCTGTCCGTACACCCCCCGGGCCAGTCGCAGGCTGCGGAATTTTTCCTCGGTCATGCGTCCTTCGCGGAAGGCGCGGATCTTCTGTTCCAACTCGATGATGTCGCGTTCGACGACGGGGTTCTCCAGTTCGGTCCTGAAACTCTGCATGTTGGTCGGGTTTAATAACCTACTAAATTAGTAGACAATACGAAGGTAAGTGACAATGATCGAATGGCAAAGCTTTTTGGGGATGCGGGTGACATGAACTGTCCTGATTTCTGGCCATGCTGAAATAATATATGCAATGGCTGCAGGTGGCATATTTTGCATGGAGCTCCTTTGCTATATTCGTTTACACATTTAAATGCCATCATCATGACCTACAGGCTCTCAGATGCGGATGTAGCCGCATATCATCGAGACGGATACCTTATCGTTCCTGGATTCTTCAGCCAACCGGAGGTGGACAAACTCTATTCCATCGCAACGGCGGATGACGTGGTGGCGGCCAATGCCACGAACGTGACGGACAGTTCCGGAAAGCATTCAAAGCTTACGCTTTGGTTTTCGCCAGGGGAGGATGTGTACAGCATGATGCTTCGGAGTGAGCGGATGGTGGAAGGCGCGGCCCGGCTGATGGACAGTGATGCCCCGGTTTGTCATTATCACACCAAGTTGATGCAGAAGGAACCGCGGGTTGGCGGTGCCTGGGAGTGGCATCAGGATTATGGTTATTGGTACAAGAACCAGTTCCTGTTTCCTGATCAGTTGATCAGCATCATGGTGGCGTTAACGCCGGCGAACCGCGAAAATGGTTGCCTGCAGGTAGTGAAGGGTTCCCACAAGATGGGGCGGGTGAACCACGGATTCTCCGGCGAGCAGGTCGGTGCCGATGGTGTGATGGTCGAACATGCATTGAAGGTATTGGAGCATGTGTACGTGGAGCTCGAGCCGGGTGATGCCTTGTTTTTTCATTCCAATACCCTCCACCGCAGCGAGGCTAATCTGAGTGAAAAGCCGCGCTGGTCGATCATTTCCTGCTACAATGCGCTGGGCAACATCGCATACAATGATAAGAGTACTTCCTGGCGGGAGCCGGTCAAGGTGGTCCCCGACGAGGCGCTGATGGCGGCAGGAATTGGCGGTGCTTCCAACGGCGGTGATTTCCTGCGGAAGGAGGATGATCCGGCATTGAAGGCTACGGGTTGGGAACAGGAGGTGAAGACCATCTGATCCCTCCTCATATTTATTTGCTCATTCGGGACGGACGCCTTTGGTCATCTATTTGTTCTCCAGGAGAATAGGCAGGGGCGGAGCGTCCGTTGCCGTTGTCTGTTGGGCCGGCACGTCCATCGGGATGCCGGCGATCCGGGCGCGCAGGACTTTCACACCATAGACGGGTCCATGCCAGAGATTGATGAGGGTGCCTTCACTGCCTCGGTCAGGCATGGCTTTGCCATGCGCTTCCATGTACCGGTCGTAAAGTCGAAGTGATCGGTCGAGCATGATACCGGCCTGTTCCTGAGCAGATTTAGGGTAGGCGCCACCGTTATCTTTTTTGATGTCTTGAATACCGCAAGCGGCTTCAAAGGCAGCGAGGTAGAGATGGCTCGTGAGCAGCCGGTTCTCCAACAGGGAGAGTTGTGCACGTCCATAACCATCCGAGAGTTCGGCTGTCAGTCTGTGTACAATATTCCGCAGGCTGTCGTAGGCATGGGCCGTTTGTTGCAAGAGTGGTCTGTTCATCCAGGTATAGGGACCACCGGTCAGCCAGGCGCCGATCCAGCAGAATCCAACATTCGGAAGATCATTGGTGCAGATCCTGTCGAGCTTTTCCAGGTTATGCATGACCGTTAGATATTCATCTTTATTTTTCAATCCAAGGATCTGTGCCTGATTGCTGTAGAACGCACTCCGGTCGATCGGACCGCGGAGCGATGTCTCTGCAGCATATCTGGCTGCTACTGCATTTTCAGCTGTCCGCCAGTGGTTGAAGAGGACCGTGTTCAGTTGTCGGCCGCCGCGCAGTGTATCAAGCTGCCGGAAGAGTGCTTCAATGCCATCAACGGGATTCTGCTGGCTGAACATGAGCCCGTCGAATTCTATCCAGGAGAGGATGGTGGTATGTGCCAGGTCTTCCGCATTCTTACGGACGCGCGCAAGATGGTTGGCGGTGCGCACGCTTCCGTGTCCGGGCATGATGCCAATATTCATGTCCGGCAGGCCTATACGGGCGAGGTGGTAGGCGACGGGGGCGTATTCGGCAATGGTGCAATAGATACCCAGTTGTAGTTCGATGTGTCGATCACGAAACCACGACTGTTGCGGGATTCGGCGGACAGCTTCCATATTCCGCCCGAGTTGTTCGAGGAGATTGTCGAGGTCCGTCTGCCGGGTACGGATGACGCGCGTTACGACCGTATCCTGCAGGCTTTCCGCACCAAATCTCCTGACGAGCACATCGCGGACGGTGCTGTCGGTGCAGGTTTCTCCCCATCCGCCGAGTTCTTCGGTGATGATCCCGAGTTCGTCGATCATCGGGTATTCTTCGATCGCGGAGCGTGCGTTGTC
>CAJBZC010000558.1 GCA_903959965.1 uncultured bacterium | reverse complement strand
GTCCGGATCCAATCCGATGCGGCGTGAATAAAATGGTCGGATCGGAGGGATGCCATAACCCGAGAAGATGTCATCGTTCTCCAGGAAGAAAGTGCGTCTTTCCGGGAAGAAGATATTAAAGCGCGTCAGGTTGGTGACCTGCCGGTCCACTTCGATCTGCGAAAAATCAGGATTGACGGTGATGTCAAGGTTCAGCGAGGGGCTGACGGCGAGTTTTCCGTCGAAGCCGGAGTTGAAGTTACCGGTCAGGGGCTTTCCTGCTTCCCGATCGCTGGTGAGTCCGCCTGTTGTGTACGGGATGAAGGATCCGTTGAGTCCGGAAGATGCCGGCGGAGGTTCGGGCCATAGCAACGCCCCCGAGTAGCCGAAATCATAGAAGTTGAAGTTCGTGGGCATGTGTGTCCAGGAAGAATACTGGTTATTCTTCAGGTCGGACCTCAGAAAATTCAAGCCCCAGACAGTCTTGTCTTGTTTATATCTCAGGGTGCTGAAGGGGATGGCGATCTCGGCGGTCCAGCAGGTGTCGTAGCGTTTGGTCGCCGAGAACCAGCGGTCGTTCCAGCTGAAGCCGGGGTTATCCATGCCGGCACTGACGAGGTCTTCGCTTTGTACGTTGTAGGGGGTGACCGAAAAAAGGAATCCGTTGGTGCGCAGATTCACAGGATCCAGGGCGATGCTGATGGCGTCGCTGTCATACAATCCGGCATCCCGCTTCAGGGTCTGTGCTACATAGAAGGATGTATCGAAAGCGGTGATGAAAAAATATAGATAAGTATCATCATAAGCTGCCCGGACCATGGTCTGCCGCTTGGCCATGTCCCGGTCGTTCGGCCATTTCTCCCGGAACCCAGAAACAACGGGAGCTTCGGACCATACAGGCTCGCTCGACAGTCCGTCTATCGTCACAGTGGATCTACTCTTCAGGATGGGCAGGCGGAAACGGCTTTGGAAATCGAGGGAGTCCTGTGTCCATGCATTCACAAAGAGCAGACAGGGCAGCAGGCAAAGAATGAAAGGTCTCATATGCGGTGCGAAGTTCCTTCAAGTCCTGATGACCGCAAAACATTTGTGTCGGACGGAGTCACATCACCTGGGCGGACTTCTGTATTTTGTATTAATTTGTACGCATGTTGTATTCGATCGCTAAGGTCATCATGTGGACGACCCTTCACTTTTACTTCAGAAGGATCGTATTTCAGCATCGGCGCTCCATTCCAGACGGGGAGCCGGTCATCCTGATCGCTAACCATGCCGCATCCTTTCTGGATGCCATGCTGCTGGGGGTGTTGATGAATCGTCCGGTGCATTTCTTCGCCCGCAGCGATATCTTCCGGAAGCCCCTGGCGAACCGGATGTTGCGAAAGTTCCGCATGATTCCGATCTATAATATAGAACATGGAAAGTCGGACCTGGTAAGGAACGAGGAGACCTTTGCCGAAGGTGAAGCTGTACTCAACAACCGGGAATTGCTGTTGATCTTTCCTGAGGGGATCAGCCGGGTCGAGCGCAACATGCTGCCCTTGAAGAAGGGGACGGCAAGGGTGGCCCTTCAAACAGAAGCGAAGCGCGATTTTCAATTGGGTTTGAAGGTCATACCGGTGGGGATCAATTACAGCCGCCATCGCTTCCGTGCCGATGTGCTCATCAGTGCAGGCGCGCCCACCCTCGTATCAGATTATGCTTCGGTCTATCGCGAAAATCCTGCAAAGGCCATCACGCGTTTGACGCGTGAACTGGAAGAAAAATTCTCCCACACCATCTTTTTCGTTCGGCAGTCAGAGCGAACGACGTTGATCGATCGATTGCTGGAACTCTACAGAGCCGATGCTTTCAAGCCATTGGACGTCCTGCGCGGCACGCCGGTGCTGGAATTGGAAAAGCGGGTATGCGATACCGTTAGTGAGATGAGTGACGCAGAATTTGAGCAGATTTCTGGTGACCTTGACCGTTATGATGCCATGCTTGCAGCTCATGGGTTTGCGGATGCATCCGTAAACGGTCGATATCGACTGGCGATCCTGCATGTGCTGGCATTGATTGTCACTTTTCCGTTGTTCCTCTTATCATCCATGTTGAATGCAGTTCCGATGTGGTTGGCACGATTTGTGGCAGACCGAACGGTGACAAGGATCGATTTCTACACCAGCGTCCACACGGCGGCCGGGGGATTCATTTATCTGCTTTGGTGGATCTTGTTGATGATTGTCGGAACCGTGGCCGGAGGGGCCTTCACCTGGGTGTCCATCTTCGCGCCGTTGACCCTGTTTGCAGGCATCAGGTGGTGGGAGGCGTCAGTTTCTCTATTCGCTCATTTTCGGTATCGCTGGGCTGCGTGGTTGTATCCCCTCAGGGTCGAAGAAATTCGGCTGATCCGTGACAGAATTGCTTTTTGGCCGGAACGTCCCTGATGCATCGAATCAGGTCAGCAGATCGGGTCTTCTTTGTTCCGTACGTTGGAGGGCCTGTTCGTGCCGCCATTCCTCGATCTTTCGGTGGTCGCCGCTGAGGAGTACATCGGGAACTTTCATGCCTCGAAATTCAACGGGCCGGGTGTAAACAGGCGGTGCCAGCAGGTTGTCCTGGAAGGAATCGAACAGGGCAGAGGTTTCATCGTTCAGCACGCCCGGCAGCAGCCGGCCGATGGCATCCGTGATCACGGCGGCGGCTAGTTCCCCGCCGCTGAGGACATAATCTCCGATGCTGATCTCCCGGGTCACCCATCCCTGCCGGACCCGATCATCGATGCCTTTGTAATGGCCGCAGATCATGAGCAGCCGGTGCTTCATCGACAAACGATTGGCGAGTCCCTGGCTGAAGCGTTCTCCGTCGGGTGTCAGGAAGATGATCTCATCAAAAGGAGCTTCGGTGGAAAGATCCTCGATCGCCTTGACGAGCGGTTCGCACATCATCACCATGCCGGCGCCCCCTCCGAATGCGTAGTCATCCACCTGGCCGTATTCGTTGACGGCCCATTTACGCAGGTGATGAACGCGCACTTCCAGGATGCCCTTTTCGCGCGCGCGTTTCAGGATGGAATGTCCGAACGGGCTTTCGAGCAGTTCGGGGATCACGCTGATGATGTCGATGGTCATGTTGCAAAGATAAACGGCGGCAACCGGAACTCTTGCAGCGGTTCGGAAACGGGATGATCGTATTGCATACCTTCGCAATATGAAGTTTGCGGATATCTTCTCCCTGGCCTGGCGAACCGTCCGGGCAAACAAGTTGCGTACGGGCATCACCGTGGCCATCATCGCCTTTGGAATCATGGCACTGGTGGGCATCATCACGGCCATTGAGGCGATGAATGAGAGCCTGCGTGACAGCTTTTCCACTATGGGTGCCAATGCCTTCACTTTACGTTATCGGGAAAAGCAGATCCGGATTGGAAGACCGTCAAGGCAAGTCGTGACGACGCGTTCCGGTTCCGCGGCCCGGAAGGATAGAAGGTCAACCGCTGGCCGGATCATCACCTACGATGAAGCCAGGGCCTTCAAACAACTTTTTTCCTATCCCGCCAGCGTGAGCCTGGCATTTAGTGGTGGGCGCAATCAAATCGTCACCTACGGCAGTGAGCAGACGAATCCGACGGTGACCTTGACCGGCGGGGATGAAAATTATCTCCGGCTCAGCGGATACGAACTGAATGTCGGTCGAAACTTCAACCAGGTGGATGTGGAGAGTGGCCAGTCCATCTGCATCATTGGCAAGGATGTGGCGCGTAAATTTTTTGGTGATCGTCCGGAGCGTGCCATCGATCAGGTTATCCGGGTGGGCAACCACAAATACCGGGTGATCGGGGTGTTGAAAGAAAAGGGATCGAGTGCGTTCTTGCAGGCAGACAATGTGGTGATGTCCACTTATACGAATGTGCGGCGGATGTTCGGTAATCAAAATGCATCTTTCTCGATTGCGGTGATGGTGGATGATGTGAACAGGCTGGATGCGGCCATCGGGGAGGCGGAAGGCGCGTTCAGGCCGATACGTGGATTGGCAGTGACGGATGAGAACAATTTTTATGTCGATAAGAGCGACAGCATAGCCGAGACCTTCATCGGTTTGCTGGGGACGATTTCTGCAGCGGCAGGGGCGATCGGATTCATCACGCTGATCGGAGCGGCCATTGGGTTGATGAACATCATGCTGGTGGCGGTGACAGAGCGCACCAAGGAGGTCGGACTGATCAAAGCGCTGGGCGGGAAAAAGGCCGCCATCAGAAATCAGTTTCTGTATGAGTCGGTGCTCATCAGTCTGATGGGGGCGGTAATTGGCATTGTCCTCGGAGTTGGGGTTGGTAATCTCGTCGGAAGTCTTATGGGCACGCCCTTCTTCATACCCTGGAAGGTCATATCAGCCGGGATAGTCATCTGTTCGGCGGTGGGACTTGTGGCGGGCATTTATCCGGCGATGAAGGCGGCGCGTCTGGATCCTATTACGGCCTTACGCTATGAGTGATCTATTACGAGTATCAGCAGTATTTTAGCCTTGCTGACTTCTCACTTTTCCAGATGTCGCCCTGATAAGTCGGCTGTATTGGCTTTCCTGTCGCCCATTTCCAGAGGGTCAATGACCTTGTGAATGAAATATCTACTGAATTCAAGGTATTTGTTGTTTTTGATGTGCGTATAATCCTTGAAATAGCTGGTATCTATGTAGGCACCCGACAAATCAAAGTATTTGTAGCCCATGCCCCTGAGTTTTTTCTTGTAAGTTGATGTATCAGTTTGTGATAAAAACCATTCGGGCGTGCACGGGGCCTTGAAGAAAATTAGCTCCCGAACACCATTCTTTTTTAGAAATGTATGAAATTCGAGCAATTGCTGATACTGAAAGTGCTCTTTTGAGTAGTCTTTCAGCAGTTTCTGGTTGTAAAGAAAGGGCCTGAAATCCTTAAAGATTTTCATGGTGTCAAGCGTCATCTCCCCATCTCCAACATTGATCATATATTTCATACCCGATCCAAGGGTCTTGAGCGTGATGTTCTTATTTTCCCGGGCATAATAGCCGAACGGAAACTCAGAAGTGAAAAAGCCTTCTTCCCGGTGCAGATAGGGCCAGTAATACCATTCCTGGCGGTTACCCGTCGCCGTTCCGAATCGGAGGTCCATCTGCAGGATCACCCTGTCCACCCGATTTCCCCGATTAAAGAAGTATTGGAGGATTCGCTGGTTGTCTTCCAGCGTGAATGAGGGATATCCGATGTTAATGGTCTTGAGTCCTGTCAACATGTCGATGTACGGGGCGACGAGCGGGTTGGTGCGTGAGTCACCCGCAATCAGGTAATCATAGCTCCTGTTTTCCTTGATATTTAATAGCGGTCGCTGTGTGATGGTCATCGTATATGTCCAGTCAAGCAGGAGGAAGGATAGATATCCTCCCAGTAAAATCGTCAGTATAAGTTTAATGAAACCTCTCATGGATCAGAACTGGAAATAGATGAATTCTACGCTGCCGAAATTCCCAAACATCAATATGATCATGGCGATCAGGATGATCTCCAGGGTCACGAACCATGTCTTGTATCGTCCGGTCAGATAATTGGAGCGATGCAGCAGATCGACGCCAAAACTCAAGGGGATGAACAGATTGGTGCTGGTCCTGATATAGTAGGGGTCTATGTGGTGAATATCGCTGAACATTCGTCCGATGTATCGGATGGCGTGTTCCATGTTGTCTGCCCGGAAGAAGATCCAGGCGAAGGATACCAGGAAAAACGTCACCAGGATCTGAAATATCTCTTTAAAAGACGGGTACCATTTTCCGGTGGCGAAGTCATCTCCAAGATTAGCCCGGTTCTTTCCCTGCAAGAATGACGGGATGAACAGCAGCGCATGTATGCCTCCCCATGCGATGAAAGTCCAGTTGGCACCATGCCAGAATCCGCTGACCAAAAATATCACAAACACGTTCCGTACAGATTTCCAGAAGGTGGTCCGAGATCCCCCCAATGGTATATAGAGATAATCCCTGAACCAGGAGGAAAGGCTGATATGCCATCTTCTCCAGAATTCCGGTATGGAACGACTGAGGTATGGATACTTGAAATTGATGAGCAACTCGATGCCGAAGAGTTTGGAGACACCGCGCGCAATGTCGGAATAGCCGCTGAAGTCGCCATATATCTGGATGGCAAAGCATAAGGCCCCGACCAGCAGACTCCCCCCCTGGAAATTTTCAGGATTCTTAAAGATGTCGTTGACTTCCGGTGCCAGGGAATCCGCGATCAATACTTTTTTAGCGAAGCCCCAGATCATGAGCCTGAGACCGTCCACCGCCTGATGGTAGTTGAAGATCCTCGGCTTGATCAGCTGGGGAAGCAGGTGGGTGGCCCGTTCAATGGGGCCGGCCACCAGTAAGGGGAAGTAACTTACGAATACGCAGTAGTTCACCCAGTTCCTTGAAGGCTCGATCCGCTTGTGGTAGATATCTATCACATAGGAAAGGCCGTGGAATGTGTAGAAGGATATGCCCACCGGCAGGATGATCTGTAGCGTCCAGGGATTGCTTTCTACGCCGAATCCGGAGAGCATCCGGGCGAAGGAGTCCACAAAAAAGTTATAGTACTTGAAAAAACCCAGGAATCCCAGGTTGGTACCTACACTGATCCAGAGCCAGATCTTACGGATGCGCTCATTTTTTGCGTCTGAAATGAGAATCCCGGTCGTATAATCAAGTCCCGTTGAGAATATGAGGAGGAAAAGGAACCTCCAGTCCCACCAACCGTAAAAGACGTAGCTGGCTAGCAGGAGCAGCAGGTTTTGTCGGGTCAGATTCTTTTTGAATACGAACCAGTATAGCAGGAATACGATCGGAAGAAATATCAGAAAAGTGGTGGAATTGAATAACATATGACCAATGGTTGTTCTGTATGCAATCAGCGATGCGTTGTTATTTTCGTCAGGGTACGGCTTTCAGAAAGACCTGTTTTCGTCACGTCGTTAACGAGTGAGTCTGCCAGATGCTTACTGAAATCCAGGTACTTAGTTCTTTTCAGATGAACAAGGTCTGCGAATGCTGATGTATCCGAATACAATCCGGCACAATCATACAAACGAAAACCTTCCTTTTTCATTACATCCTTGTACGACTCCGCTCCGGGGTGGTATCGGGCATAGTCCGGAGATAGCGGTGCCACGAGTAGGCGGTGGTCCTGTACCCCTTTATTCCGGAGGTTTTCACGCAGTTTAAGGATGAGGTCAAGCCTCAGATCAGCAGTGTCATAGGCCCTCATTTGATCAGCGTGAGGCTCATATTTTTGAAAGAGTCCCATATCCCGGGTTTCTTTTCTGCTCGTATCCAGTGGCCTCTGCATCTCTTCCATCACCTTTCTTAAAGGTATTTTCCGATTGTTTCTGGCATAGATGGCAAATGGGAATCGGGCCATCATGTAGTTGGATGAACTGACGTCGTGGGCGTAATATTGCCAGTCGTGTTTGGCAGGGGCCGTTTGCGCAATCCGGAGATCAACCGTGCTGATAACGGTTGTTGCCCGGTTGCCCCGCTCAAAGAAATAATCTGCCACCTCAAGGATATCTTCCAGGTTGCCGCCATAATGTGGCAGTACCATTATTTTCTTGCCCGTCATCTCAGACATGGGTCCCTCAAGCAGAGAAGACACCCTGGAATCTCCGATGATCAGATAATCATAGGTCTGGCGCTCCGGAATCCTGAGCAGGGGATGCCGGGCAATGGCATATGAGTACAAACAGTCCAGTCCGGCCAGGACGAGCATAAGCCCGCCACAGGTCAACAT
>CAJBZC010000557.1 GCA_903959965.1 uncultured bacterium | reverse complement strand
TCCTCTTCATTATGCTCAGGACGATAGAAATGCAGCAGATTGTCAATCCCCAGGCCGTGCGTCGATGCCACGAAACTATCTACCGGAACATCCGCCTGCAAAGATCCGCAAGTCCCTACACGAATAATGTTGAGGCTACTTAGGACTGGCTTGATGGACCTGCTTTCCAGATCGATATTCACCAGCGCATCCAGCTCGTTCATCACAATGTCTATATTGTCCGGGCCGATGCCCGAAGACAGCACCGTGATCCGCTTACCCTTGTAAAGACCTGTATGCGTCACGAATTCCCGATGCCGACCCCGAAATTCCACTTCATCGAAATGGCGGCTCACCCGCTCAACCCGGTCAGGATCTCCAACCGTAATGACGGTGTCCGCCAGTTCATCGGGCCTGAGATCCAGGTGATAAACAGCGCCTCGGTCGTTGATGATCAATTCGGAAGAAGCAATCGGGTTGGACATATGAGCGTACGCCATGGAAAAAGGTTTCCGATTTTATCGATTATCCTTTGGGGAGATGGAAGGAATTAGACACAAAATTACTACTTTTGCACAGGCTTCGAGCGAATCACGTCACGTATTCGATCACCTGAAGCCAGGAAATGGTACCGTGGCCGAGTGGCTAGGCAGAGGTCTGCAAAACCTCGTACAGCAGTTCGAATCTGCTCGGTACCTCAGGAGCGAAGGAATGAACCTTCGCTCTTTTCATTCATACCATCATGGCTCGCTATTCGAAATGGCTGGGATTATTCGGTTTCCTCCTGCTGGTATGGTCCTGCTCCCTGCCATGGACCTATCATGCCGACCTTGGCAAGCATTTCAACGGTTATTTTACTGAGCATAACATTTACGGGAGACCTGCCCGATTTCTCCTTCCACTGGGAGCATTCTCAGTCCTGGCTTCCTTTGCTCCGATGATGTGGTTGAAATTTGCCGGGATGCTGGTGGCTTCCCTCAATATGGCTTATGCCTTCAGCCGTTTCCTGAAGTTCGGGTCAGCCTACCTCGGGTATGTTCCGGAAAAGGAATCGGGCTTGTATCTGATGTTGTTTTCTGTGGCGTTGATCTTCATGGCCACATTTCTTCCCTACGGCAAGACGGTTTCAAAGACAAAAAAAGAGGGGTCGATCTGACCCCTTCGCATTTTTTATCCTTTCCGGACTTCCTTCGCCCAACCGTCCTTTAGGGTGACGGTTCGGTTGAATACAGGTCTGCCCTCCGTTGACAATTTTTCATCCAGAGAAAAGTAACCTTTTCGAATGAACTGGAATCGGTCACCGGCCGCCGCATCTGCAAGTGAAGGTTCCATCACAGCCTGAGCTATGATCTCCAGGGATGATGGGTTCAGGAACTCCTTGAAATCACCTTCTGAAGATGGATCCTCCACCTTAAAGAGGCGGTCATATAGTCGAACTTCGGCCCTAACGGCAGTTGCTGCCGATACCCAGTGGATCGTACCTTTCACATGGATGCCGGAACTGTCTTGTCCGCTGCGGCTTTCCGGAATGTAGGAACATCTGATCTCAACAACTTCCCCTTGTTCATTCTTTACGAAATCGTCGCATCGGACGATGAAGGCGTTTTTAAGCCTTACCATAGCTCCTGGTGCAAGGCGAAACCATTTCTTGGCAGCGACTTCCATGAAATCCTCACGTTCGATCCATAATTCACCTGAGAAAGGAAGTTTTCGCGTCCCTCCCTGATCAGGAGCCTCCGGATTGTTTTCCGAATCCATCTCTTCGGTCTGACCCGCAGGATAATTAGTGATGATCATCTTCAGTGGATCCAGTACGACCATGCGTCGTAGCGCGATCCTGTTCAGATCTTCCCGTACACAAAACTCGAGCAGCCCCACATCAATGATGTTCTCCCTGCGTTGCACACCGATCCTGTCGCAAAAGTTGCGGATAGATAGCGGTGTATAACCGCGGCGACGCATCCCTGAAATGGTGGGCATCCGGGGATCGTCCCATCCATCCACCAATCCTTCCTGAACGAGCTGTAGCAATTTGCGCTTGCTCATTACCGTGTAGGTCATGTTCAGGCGCGCAAACTCGAACTGCCTGGTGGGGAAAATACCGAGTTGCTCGATGTACCAGTTGTAAAGTGGGCGATGCACTTCGAATTCAAGCGTGCAAACGGAGTGCGTAATGCCCTCCAGCGAGTCTGATTGGCCATGCGCAAAATCGTACATCGGATAGATGCACCAGGCATCCCCCGTACGATGGTGATGCGTATGGCGGATGCGATACATGATCGGATCACGCATATGCATATTGGGAGAGGCCATGTCTATCCTCGCCCTCAATACCTTCTCTCCATCCTTGAAAACACCGGCCTTCATCGCTTCGAAGAGTTCAAGATTCTCCGATACTGTCCTGTTGCGAAAAGGACTTTCCTGTCCTGGTATGGTCGGTGTACCCTTTCCGGCAGAAATCTCCTCTGAACTGGAATCATCAACGTAGGCGAGTCCTTTGCGGATCAGTTCTTGGGCGAATCCATAAAGTTGAGGAAAATAATCGGAGGCATAACATTCATGTTCCCAGTCAAATCCCAACCAGCGTACATCGGCCTTGATAGACTCCACATATTCCGTATCCTCCGTAACCGGATTGGTATCGTCAAATCTCAGATTGGTCTTTCCGCCATGATCATCCGCCAAACCGAAATTCAGGCAAATACTTTTGGCATGACCGATGTGCAGGTACCCGTTCGGTTCCGGGGGAAACCGTGTGTGCACGTTGACGGATCTGCCCGTTTTAAGGTCTTCCGCCACGATCTCCTCCAGAAAATTCAGGGATTTTTCTTCACTCATCTCAAAAAAATTCAGCTGCAAAGGTACGGAAAAAGAGGCCAGCATATGTCTCGAAGGCTCCAGGAGCATCGAACTCTCCAAGAGTCGGTAACTCTCCAAGAGTTTCGAACTCTCCAAGAGTGGGGGACTCTCCAAGGGTTTCAGTCCAGATCATGCAGACACCTTCCGATCGTTTCGACACATTCATCGATCTGTGAAGATGTGATGCAGAGTGGCGGTGCAAACCGGATCTTATCACCATGCGTGGGCTTGGCCAGAAGGCCTTCCTCCATCAGCCGCATGCAGAGTCTCCACGCCGCTTCCGGATCGGGGTGATCGACCACCACCGCGTTGAGCAGTCCCTTGCCCCGCACCAGTTTGATATGGGCAGATCCAAGGTCCAGAATGCCCTGTCTGAACTGCTGGCCGAGTATTTCGGCTCTTTCTGCCATCTGTTCGTCCTGTAAGACCTGCAGTGCCGTCATGGCGATCGCACAGGCCAGCGGATTGCCGCCATAGGTCGATCCGTGTTCACCAGGACGGATGGTAAGCATGATCTCGTCATCCGCCAGTACGGCGCTGACAGGCATGATCCCTCCGCTGAGCGCCTTGCCCAGGATGACGATATCCGGGCGTACATCTTCATGGTCACAACATAACATTCGGCCGGTCCTACAAAGTCCGGTCTGGATTTCATCGGCGATGAACAGCACATGCGCTTCCCGGCACATAGCCGCCGCACGGCTCAGATAACCTTCGTCTGGTACCACGACACCGGCTTCACCCTGGATGGGCTCTACCAGGAAGCCAGCGACATGAGGGTCGGCCAATGCCCGGGATAAGCTGCTCACATCATTGTAGGGGATGATATCAAAGCCCGGCATGTACGGCCCGAAACCTCCGTAGGAGGAGGGATCCGTACTGAAGGAGATCACCGAACTGGTCCTTCCGTGAAAGTTTCCGGCACATACGATGATCCGGGCCTGACCATCCGGGATCCCCTTGACCGAATAACCCCACCTGCGCGCCAGTTTCAGTGCTGTTTCTACCGCCTCAACACCGGTGTTCATCGGCAACACCTTGTCGTATCCGAACAGATGGGTGATAAATTCTTCGTATAGGCCCAGTTTGTCACTATGGAACGCCCTGGATGTCAGCGTCAGTTGCTGTGCCTGATCGATCATCGATTTCAGGATCCTCGGATGACAATGACCTTGGTTGACGGCGGAGTACCCGCTCAGAAAGTCAAAATATCTCCGGTCATCAACATCCCAGACAAACACTCCGCTGCCCCTTGATAATACGACCGGAAGCGGATGATAGTTGTGGGCGCCGTGTTTGGATTCAAGTGATATGTATTGATGCGCCCTTTCGGACACATGCAAAGTTTCTGCAGACATGTGAGATGGTTGACAGGGTCAAAAAAAGGGAAAGAAAATCAATGAATGCCCAATGCTGTCTGGCTCAACTAATGATTGAGCAGGTCAAGATTTCCGTGTAGAATGGAGGGGTTGTATTTACCTGTCTTGAACATCTATTCGAAAATACAAAAAAATCAAATAACGGGAGTGAGGCTTTCCTGAATATACACGGTGTGATCTTCCGGAAACCGGATCTCAGGCAATCCGTTCTTGGGAAAGATGCCAAAAACGGAAGAGCCACTGCCGGTCATGGCGGCATAGATGGCACCGGCATCGTAGAGACGGTCCCTGAGTGTTTCGATGGCCGGGAATGCAGTAAAGACGGTCCTTTCGAAGTCATTAACAAGCCGACCTCTCCACATATTCACGTCCATGGTTACGATCTCTGAAATGGATAGTTCAGGAACGGATGGCTTCACGCCGGAAAAAGCCACGGCCGTGCTCACATGTATACCCGGATGTACCAGCAGAAAAGCGTAGTCGGTAAGATCCAGGGTAGATGAGATCATTCTTTCACCGCGTCCGGATGCAAAGCATGGCGCGTTTCGAATGAAGAAGGGACAGTCGCTGCCCAGTTGCAACGCGTAAGATTCGAGCGAATCTGAGGTCAGGCCAAGATCAAACAGATCGTTCAGCATCTTTATGGTGAAGGATCCGTCTGCCGAACCGCCCCCAAGTCCCGCACCCATCGGGATGGCTTTGTGCAGATACATTTCTACGGCCTGGAGATTTGGGAAATCCGCTTTCAGCAGATGCCAGGCCTTTACACAGATGTTCTTGTCAGGTGATCCTTCGACGGTTTTACCCGACAAATGAAGTCTGACCCCAGCCTCCGAGAAAGATGGATCCTGTGCAGGTATGATCTCCAACGCATCCCTTAGGGCAACCGGATAGAAAAGCGTTTCAAGATCGTGGTAACCGTCGTCCCTTTTGCGGACGATGTTCAGCCCCAGATTGATCTTAGCGTTGGGGAAAGATATCATGTCAATTATTGGTCCTTTCGGCTCTTGATTTCATCGCGGATCGCGATGGCGCGCATGTAATCCTCCTGTTCGAGGATTTCATCCAACAATACGTTCAGCTCATCAAGTGACATGCTTTTCAGATCATCGAGGCGACGATCCGCCACTGGCACGGTTGGTTCCGCTTCGCGGACCTTGGATTTCTTCTGCCCAGAATTGTCGAGCAGATGCCCTGCGCTGTCCAGAATATTCTCGTAGGTGTAGATCGGACAACCGAATCTCACAGCCAGGGCCAGTGCATCTGAGGTGCGGGAGTCGATCTCCACCGTATCATTCTCGTTGCTGCACAAAAGCCGGGAATAAAAGACCCCTTCATTCAGGTCATTAATGACCACTTCATGCAACTCGACATTGAAGGCTAGCATGAAGTTGCGCATAAGGTCGTGCGTAAGGGGCCGGCTCGGCTGCATCCTCTCCAAAGCAACGGCGATGGCCTGCGCTTCGAATCCACCGATAACAATCGGAAGACGACGCAGTCCATTCACTTCACCCAAGACAACCGCATAAGAGTGCGTCTGAGCGATGGAATGGGAGAGGGCAACGATCTCCAGCTCTATCTTCTTCATAAGATGCTGCAAAGGTACAGATTTTTTCAGGAAGCTAGATCGGCTCATTCTACCGTCACACAAATCTGTATCCCTTGCTGATCGTTCGACAAGACATATACAGATCCCATTGGATCGATCAGCCCATTTTCAAACGGCGTACCGCCTCGATCACCCTCGGCATCACTTCAAAGGCATCTCCCACAATGCCATAATCTGCAGCCTTGAAGAAAGGCGCTTCTGGATCCTTGTTTACCACGACGATCACCTTGCTACGATTCACACCCGCCAGGTGCTGGATCGCACCGGAAATACCGATGGCAAAATAGAGGTTCGGAGCAATGGCGAGCCCCGTCTGTCCGACATGCTCGTGATGGGGGCGCCAGTGAGCATCCGCGACGGCACGACTACAGGCTGTAGCCGCTCCAATCAATCCCGCCAGGTCTTCCACCAATCCCCAGTTCTCCGGACCCTTCAGCCCGCGTCCTCCACTGACCACCAACTCGGCCTCTCCCAGGGGCACCTGACCGCTCACCTGCTTCGTTTCACGAACCACTACCTTCCCTACAGCCGCTGAGGTCTGGAAGGGCCTGACGTCTGCCGCCCCTGTACCCTCGTGGATTTCAAAACTGTTGGGATTGACCGAAACGATCCTGATCGGGGTTTCCACAGAGACATCCATGAAGGCTTTGCCGGAAAAAACATTCCTTCGTACAACAAACCCCCTGTCGGTATCCGGTAGACCCGTTGCGCCGGATACATATCCGGCTTTCAACCTGGCAGAAAGTCGGGGCGCGACCGCCCGACCGGTCAGACTGTGTGGAAAAACGATGACAGTCGACCCGGTGGCTGTGACCACTTCAGCCAATATAGAAGTGTATCTACGGGTATCTGCTGTATTCAATGACGCATCCGCACAGTGGTGTACTACGGCAACGCCATGCACCCCCAGTGATGAAGTATCCTCGTTGACCGTTCCTAACAGGACCGCCTCAGCAGAAACACCAAGCCTGACGGCCAATGCCGAACCGTAAGAGAGGGCTTCGCGGGATGATTTTCTGATGGCTCCGTTGGATTGCTCCGTAAATATGAGTACTGACATATGCCTTTGATTGTAGCGTGATATATATTTAGATGATCCGTGCCTCCTCGCGTAACAAACGAACCAGCTCTTCCGGCTGATCTGCCGGAACAAGTTTCACCCCACTGCGGGCGGGTGGCAGTTCGTAAGCGATCAGTTTGGTTAGTGCAGTGGCATCTGCAGGCGCCACCACCTTCAAGGGCTTCGTTCGGGCGGCCATGATGCCCCGCATGTTCGGGATCCGGGCCTCCGCCATCCCTTTCTGACAAGAAATGACCAGCGGCAGCGGAACGACAGACACTTCCTCACCGCCTTCAATCTCGCGGGTGACTACCGCAGATGAATCTTCGAAC
>CAJBZC010000556.1 GCA_903959965.1 uncultured bacterium | reverse complement strand
TCATGCCCATGGCCCCGGAAATCTCCCGCGTGAAGGTCAACAAGACGCCGTTAGAAAACCAGGCAGGCATGCCAACCAACAAAATACAAACGTATATCAGCAAACTCTCCCGCTTTTTAAACAGCAGCCGGATATCCCCGCGCCGGACACTATGAACGGCCATTCTGTCGTACAAACCGCTTTCGGCGACACGCATGCGCATCACCAACAACATAAATCCCAGTCCTGCTCCGATCAGATAACTTGTCTTCCATTCAAAAAGGTTTGCGACAATCCCGGCCGTCACCGCACCCAGCATGCCCAGTCCGCCCACCATGGCCACGGCAAATCCCCGGTATCGCTTATCCACCTGTTCCGCGACCAGCGTGATCCCCGCCCCCAGTTCTCCCGCCAGTCCCACACCGGCCAGGAACCGACACCACATATATGCATCGGCGCCGGTCACAAAAGCGTTCAAGCAGCTGAAGACACTATAGGTGAGGATGCTGCCGAACAACACTTTCACCCGCCCAAACCGATCTCCTATCCATCCCCAAAGGAAGCCGCCGACCAGCATTCCCGCCATCTGCATACTCAGGATCCGACCGCCCAGGGTCGTCCACTCCGACTCCGGAATGCCTAGCGACCTGAAACTGTCGACCCGCTCCGCACTGAAAATGATGATGTCGTAGAGATCAACGAAAAATCCGAGGGCGGATACGATGACCGAGGGCACGGCCACTTTGGAGAGAATCCGAAACATGATGGATGGTTGGGTTTCCTACGAAGAAACGAAGGAAAGGAGAAAGTTGAGGATTAACTTTGAACCGATATCAAATTATAAATATAACCGATGCGCACGGCAGCCATACTCACTTCATGGATACTGAACCTTGTATGGACCGACCTGTATGCGCAGGCCGACACTTCCTTCCAACGGGAAACTGATGCCTGGCATGCTGGTCGTGTCGCTGCGCTGAAAGCCGAAGATGGATGGCTGAACCTGGCCGGGCTGCATTGGCTCAATGAAGGCATTCAGACTTTCGGAAGCGACAGCACACAGGCGATCGTATTTCCTCCGAGACGAATCGCCGGGATGGCCGGACGTTTCGAGCGCCGGGGAGATCTGGTGATCATGTATGCTTCGACAGGTTCGGGAATAAATATAAACGGACGACCTGCAGGGATTGACACCGTTTTTTCTACCACGCTAAAGGTGGCGCCTGTCTGCGCAGCGGGTAGTCTGCGATGGACGATCATTAAGCGGGGTGAACGCATCGGGATCAGGCTACGCGACCTGAAACACCCGGCACTTGCGACGGTCAAGGGTATTGACAGATTTCCTGCAGACACGAACTGGAGGGTCAACGCACGCCTTATCACGGATCCGTATACCCGAAATATTCCCATCACCAACGTGCTCGGGCAAAGCATTCAAACCCCGCTTGCAGGTCGACTTCATTTCATCTTGAACGGCCGCCCGATGGTGCTGGATGCATTGACCGAGGGCGATGAATTGTTCATCATCTTTGGAGACGAGACCAGCGGTGTGGAAACCTACGCGGCCGGACGTTTTCTGTATGCCGCCATGCCTGATGCAGAGGGTAATACGATCCTCGATTTCAACCGCGCGATCAATCCGCCCTGTGCGTTCACCCCATACGCCACGTGCCCGCTCCCACCCCGGCAGAACGTGCTGACGGTGGCGGTTCGGGCAGGTGAAAAGGATCATCACTATTAGTAAAAACCGGACAGATCGATCCTGTATTTTAATCGAACATTTACTCAATTACGATTTCATCCGCAAAGATCCACGCGGGCTTTCCCTCACCTGGATGGCCCTTCGGAATACCGGGGATGGCCCTGGCTGTCACCCGCACGTAGCGTGCCTTTCGGGTTGTGAACTTCGCCTCGAAATCCCGTATGATGGAATTTCGATCTTTCTGACTGACCGGATTCTGCACCATACCTACCTCGGTAAAATCCGTCCCGTTATCAGAGACTTCCATCCTTACGGAGGCAGGCATGAAGATCCAGTCGTTGTATCGCTGCATGCATCCCAATGCGATGCGGCTGATCTCGCGGGCGCTGCCCATGTCCATCGTCGCTTCGAGATCTCGGCCAGCGAAACCATGCCAGTAACTGCCAACGCCGTGCACGCCACGGATACCATCTGCCAGGGCCATCGGACCGGAGGCGGGATAGGATCCACTGTAAGGCTCTTTGTACCGGACAGTGGCACCGGTTCCCTTGTGAAAGGAGAAGGACTGACGAGCGGAACGTGTGCCCATGACTTCACCATCGAGGACGGTGACTGCCCGGAGTTCACCAGAGGCGGTCACGGGGAATGATCCCTCATATTTCGGGCTGGCGACGGTCGGTTCGCTGCCGTCGAGCGTGTAACGGATCTCTCCGCGATAGGCTTCAGTGGACAGGGATACCATGAGTTTTCCGTTCTGAGGTACCGGTTTGATCTGCACCGTGAAATTGCCTTTACTGTGATGCAGGGCATTCTGTGTAAAATAGCGAAGATGCGATTGCAGACGGGTGTTGAAATCCGGCCAGTCGCGGCGGTCTTTCGGCGACCACAAGACTTCCGAGAGTGCCGGCATCCTCGGCAGGATCATATATTCCAGATGCTCCGGCGTGGTGATGAATTCCGTCCACACATTGGCCTGCGCTCCCAGCACATATTTGGCCCGGTCACCGGCAAGTTCGGCGGGAACGGGTTCGTAATCATACACTTTACGAAGCGTATTCATCCCGCCAATCGCGCGGGGTTCGCCCTCCGGCCCAGCCTGAAAATGATCAAAATAACAGGGCGAACCGGGGGTCATGACCACATCGTGATCCATCTTTGCCGCTTCTATGCCACCAGCCTCACCGCGCCAACTCATGACGGTGGCCGTAGGTGCGAGGCCGCCTTCCAGGATCTCGTCCCAGCCGATCATACGGCGCTTCTTCGACACAATGAATTTTTCGATGCGACGGATGAACCAGCTCTGAAGTTCTTCCTCTGTCTTCAATCCCTCCTTCATCATGCGCGCCTGGCAGCGGTCGCAGCGCTTCCAGGGGCCTTTGTCGACCTCATCTCCCCCGATGTGGATGTATTGCGAAGGGAAGACATCCATCACTTCCGTCAGCACGCCTTCCAGGAATGTGAATACAGAGTCGTTGCCGGCGCAGAAATTGGAACTGATGCCTTTGTAATCTCCGCCGGTCATCGGCAGTTGGGGAATCCGGGTGCAGGAAAGCTCGGGATAGGCCGCGATGGCGGCAGAGGAATGGCCGGGCATTTCGATCTCGGGAACGATCACCACGTTGCGGTCACGGGCATAGGCTACGAGTTCCCGGAGTTGTTCCTTCGTATAGAAGCCGCCATAGTCGGGCGTCTGGCCCGGTTGCGCCCGCGGACGTGATCCCCATACCAGATGGGTCTGGTCCACGCGCCAGGCCCCGGTACTGGTCAGTGCCGGATATCGGTCGATCTGCATCCGCCAACCCTGGTCGTCGGTCAGGTGCCAGTGAAAACGGTTCATTTTATAGCGCGCCATCAGATCGATGTACTGACGGATCACTTCAGGTCCGAAGAAATGACGGGATACGTCGAGGTGCAGTCCCCGCCATCCGAAACGGGGCTTGTCTTCGACCGACATGCACGGGACAGCCATGGGCGCGTTCGTTCGAATGCCGGGAAG
>CAJBZC010000555.1 GCA_903959965.1 uncultured bacterium | reverse complement strand
TGTGCTCTTCAGTCAGGTCGACCTGCTCGCCAGTTTTGCCGCCATGGCCGGCCAGTCGTATAACCAGACCAGTGCGCGCGACAGCGAAAACCACTGGAGGGTGCTGACCGGCACGGCTGATCGCGGCAGATCGCATCTGACGATCGAGGCGCTTGGGGGACATGTGGGACTGCTGCGTGCCGATGGATACAAATACATCCCGCCACGCAAGGGACCCGCCATCACCAATCAATGGACAAATATCGAAACCGGCAATGCGCCCACCGATCAGCTCTATCAGTTGAAGAATGATCCGGGTGAACGCCAGAATATCGCCTCCGGTGAACCGGCGATCGTATCCGACATGAAAACTGCGCTGGAAAACATCAAAAAGTGAGATACCTGTTCATCGCCTGGATCCTGCTGCCCTGGATGGGTATGACGCAGGGAAAGCCAGGCACTTCCGATCGCAACAGCCTCGGGATGAAGATGGTCTCCATCCCCGCAGGAAGCTTCAGGATGGGGGATCATACCGGCGATCCGGATGAAGCCCCCGTGCGCGATGTCCGCATCAGCCGGTCTTACAGACTCGCCGCCACGGAAGTGACCAATGCCCAGTACGAGCAATTCCGTTCGGAACACCGCCTGCTGCGGGGCATGCATCATACCAGTTATCGGGATGATGATCCGGTCGTATTTGTGAGCTGGCAGGATGCCCTCGATTTTTGTCGGTGGCTGTCGAAAAAGGAAGGGAAGAGTTATCGTCTACCATCCGAAGCTGAGTGGGAATATGCCTGTAGGGCAGGCTCCAGCACACGCTATCACACCGGAGATACCATCCCCGATTCCTATTTGTCGTATAATCACAAGGGAGGCGAAGGTGGATATTGGGTGGCAAGCCCTGATCCTGCAAAGCCAGCACCGGACCTGACGGTTGACCGCAACACCCCCAATGCGTGGGGACTATATGGCATGCACGGTAACGTGGAGGAATGGTGTGCCGACTGGTATGGCCGATACCCGAACGGGGCTGCGAGCGATCCTGCCGGTCCTCGTAATGGAGAGTTCCGGGTCACGCGCAGCGGTAGCCATACCTCGGAACACGAGGTGCATGTGGATCATGCCGATCCCATGCGAAGTATGCACAGATATTATCTTTCCTCTGCGAGCCGGATGGCCGCCATGCCGGATGACCGCAACTGGCTCATCGGTTTCAGGGTGGCGGAAGGTCCCGCCCCGACGGCCTTTCATCAGCCGCTGGCTGAGGTTCCCCGGCATCAGCGACAGGTGTCACAAACCCGTCGTCAGCAGACACTAACCGGAACGGGTACCTCGTATTTCTCAGGCCCTGTACCATTCATTGTTGTGGATAGTCTATCCGCACGCGCGATGTCCTTCTTCTGGCATAATCATCAACCCTCGATTACCGCACTTCCCAACGGCGATCTTTTGGCCATTTGGTACAACACCCTGCGCGAATCCGGTCGGGAGTTGAAGATACTCGCATCTCGCAAGCGTTCCGGAAGTGATCATTGGGATACCGCATCAGTCTTCATTGACATTCCCGATCGCAATGAACACGGGACGGTGGTCTGGAGCAATGGCCGTGATTCTTTATTCCATTTCTTCGGCCTCACCGCCGCAAATACCTGGCAACAACTGGCCCTCGTCATGCGCTATTCGCTCGATAACGGAGCGACCTGGTCGGCTCCCCGGTTCATCGATCCCCAACGACGCTTCCAAAACCAGGTCATCGCCTCCATGATCCGCGGGTCTGATGGCGCCCTGCGTTTCACGGCAGATGCCACGCCTGCTTCCTGGGGTGGCACCGTCGTCTGGACATCCCATGATGGTGGCCGCTCCTGGACAAAGCCGGCCGATGGCCGCCCGACACCGGTATTCCGAGCAGGTGACAGCGGCGCCTGGATCGCCGGTATACATGCCCCGATCGCGGAGCCGGAACCCGGACGGCTGCTGGCCTTTGGCCGAGGTGATGATATAGAAGGGACGATGCCGATGAGCGTGTCCACTGATGGAGGACTAACGTGGACGTATAACCGAAGTTCATTTCCTGCCATCGGGAGCGGACAGCGTGCCACCATGCAACGCATGCCCGGCGGATCGATCATCTTCGCATCCTTCGCCAAACACATGGTATGTACCGATCGTTCAGGACGGGAATGCAACGTGTCCGGACTTTACACCGCCCTGTCTACCGATGGGGGGCGGAGTTTTTCGCATATTCGTCCCATGACCAACGGTGACGGACAAACGAAGATGCTTGACGCCTGGGGATGGCAGCACGCCTTTGCCTGGACGGATTCCACCGCCGAACCCAAAGGGTATCTCGCATCTACCGTGGATGCAGATGGAAGGTTTCACCTGCTGAGCAGTGGAAATGAATATACGTTCAATCCCACGTGGATCATGGAGTCTAAAGGGTGCAGACTGACCATTCCGAAGCCCTTGGGGCGTTAAACGGATGGTCTCATCACCGATGTGATTGCTGTTGCTTTTCCTTCCGGCGGAAGTAACTCCGGAACAGAAAGTGATGGCGAAGCGCCTCCATGCTTTGGTTGAAATATCCGGTGCCGGATTCAACCTGCAGCAGACTTCGGCTGATCCTTCCGGATACAGAGGTGTCGCGCAACACCAGGTTCAGCGGCCCTTTACCATCCTGCAGATCGTTGCCGAGTCTTTTTGTGACGGCATCCAGATCAGCCGCGAGGTTTTCGGCAGAGCGTGATACCGCTGCCAGTCTCGACATAGAGCTTCTGATTTCTTCACCCATCGCGGTATCCCGAAGTATGACCCCCGCAGGTCCTTTACCGGATCTAACATCCGCCAGTATGGATCGTACATCTTTGGTCATACCCTCGGCTTCCGCCGCAGCCCGGTTCAGATGTCCGGAGGCGGCGTTGATATTGTGGGCGAGCTGTTCATCTTCGATGAGTGTCCACAGCCCCCGGCTTTCGTTGATTCGGGCCGTGGTTGCCTTCAGAGACTCGGTAATTGCATGGATATTGTCGCCCGTGGAAGCCAGTGTACGCAGGACATCATCGATCTCCACCGCGGCCCTGGTGCTGAGCAGATCGCCATCTTTCACATAGGATGCCGTAGCGGCCTGTGGCAGGATGTTCACCACCTTGTTACCCATAAGGCCGTCGGCACCGAGACTGGCGATGGCATTCCGACGGATCACCTGTTTCATATCTTCCTTCACCAGTAAGGTCACTTCAAGCGTCGAGTCGTTCAGGATGCGCATCTCACGCACGGTCCCCACCTCGATGCCGGAGAACCGCACGTTGTTTCCTGTCCTCAGGCCGGCCACATTCCGGAAATGCGCGCGCAATACGAAATGCGAGCCCAGCAAGTGCTGATTTTTTCCGATCAGAAATAATGCTACGATAAGCACGGTGCCGGCAGCAAGTACGAAAAAACCAAGTCTGGCGAGATGTTGTTGTTGTCGGGGCATGTTCGGTTCATTGAAAGAATGGCATGACGACAGGGT
>CAJBZC010000554.1 GCA_903959965.1 uncultured bacterium | reverse complement strand
GATTGATGACATAGAAAACGCCAATGGAACCCATCGCGATGAATGCCTTTGCAGTATCGGAGGGCGGTTGCGTGTAGATGGCTTCGGCAAGATATTCGCTCCCGATCAGTGCCACCCCCGCGAGGGACGCGGCATTCGACACCAGGATGATACAATTGACGGCGAAAGCCACCGAGGGATGATACGCCACCGCGAAGATCTTGTAATATCCACCGGTAACGGGTAGTCGCGAACCGATCTCGGCATAGGTCAGTGCCCCGCAGAGTGCGATCAGCCCGCCTACCAGCCAGGCGGTGAAAAAGACCGTCGGGGTCAGCGATGCTCGGGCAGAATCTGAGGCCGTTCGGAAGATACCCAGCCCGATGACCAGGCCGATGACGATCATCGTCAGATCAAAGAGCGAGAGTTGTGGTTTGTTGGTTCGTTCCATAAAAAAGGGTGGAGGGAAGATAAGCAATCGGCGGGAAGTTCCGTCAACCGCGGACTTCGGGACCGTGGATAATTTGGGAATTCAGGGATTTGACCGGAACCTTCAATTTCCCGTATCTTTGTCACCTCATCCGGTTGCCGTCCGCCGCCAGGCGCATGGCATTAAAAGGGAAGTCCGGTCCAATCCCGGCGCTATCCCCGTAGCTGTAAATACCGTTCCTCCCCTGCGGAGGAGAACGATTCGGACTTCATGCCACTGTCCCCCCGGGGATGGGAAGGCTCCGGATCGCGGTCGAGCCAGAAGACCTGCCGAATGGGGATCGATCCACGGGCTTTCGGGAGAAAAGCCGGAGATGTATCACCCTGCCGACGGGCAGACTGCATTTCTTTCATTATTCCCGGGTCCCCATTGTTCAACATTTAATCTTTCAACATGAAAGGAACAGGGGCAATCTTTATGGCCGCATGCCTGAGCGCGGCCATGGCACAGGCGCAGACCGACAGCACCGCGCGGGTGCTCGACGAGGTGGTTGTCACCGCCAATCGTTTTGCGCAGAAACAGTCATCCACCGGAAAGGTACTTACCGTCATCAACCGGGCCGCCATTGAGCGGTCGCTGGGCATGTCGGTGGCCGAATTGCTGAACCAGCAGGCCGGCATTGCGATCGCCGGCGCCAACAACAACATGGGCACCAACCCGGACGTGTACATGCGGGGCGCCGCCACCGGCAACACCCTCATCCTGGTGGACGGTGTGCCGATGTACGATGTGTCCACCATCAACAACACCTTCGATCTGAACCACCTGCCGCTGGAAGCGATCGAGCGGATCGAGATCCTGAAAGGGGCACAGTCGACCGTGTATGGTTCCGATGCCGTGGCCGGGGTCATCCACATCATCACACGGAAGAAAAGCAACAAGCCGGTGAGCGGATTCGGATCCGTTACGACCGGTTCCTGGGGAACGCTGCGCAGTGCCGCCGGCCTCCGCGGCACGGGCGGACCGCTGAGTTATCAGGTGCAGTACCAGGATAACCGCAGTCGCGGGATGTCGGCCGCCTTCGACAGCTCGGGCCGGAAAGAATTTGATCGCGATGGCTTCCGTCAGCAGACGGCCAATGTATCGCTGAGCCTGGCCCTGGGTAAAAGGCTCACGTTGCGCGGACAAGGCTTGGCGGGGGATTACGTCACAGGCCTTGACCGGTCGGCGTATAACGACGAGCGTGATTTCACCGCCACCAATCGCAACATGCAGGGCGGCGGCGGGATCGACTTCCAGGCAGAGCGATTCAGTCTGCATGCGAATGTGCAGCAGGGATACCTGCGCCGCATCTACCTCGACGACTCGTTGCATGTCGGCGGCTTCTCGAAGTATAGCCGCGAGCAGTATGAAGGACGTAGTGGATTCGCGGAAGCATACGGCAAGGTGAAACTGACGGATCGCTGGGATCTCCTCGCCGGGATCGATCACCGCTGGTTCGATACCGACCAATCCTTTTATTCTCTGAGTTCATTCGGTCCTTATACTTCGGAACTGGCGGGAGACACGGCCCGTACAAGGCTGACCAGTGCCTTCCTCTCCTTCTTCGTCCGGAACGAGCGGGGCTTTTTCCTCGAAGGCGGCACACGGCTGAACCGGCACAGTCGCTTCGGTGATCACGCAACGTTCACGCTGAACCCGTCGTTCGTCTGGAAGGAACGCTGGAAGGTGTTCGCCAATCTCTCCTCTGCCTTCAAGGCGCCTTCGTTGTACCAGTTATTTGACGGATCCGTCGGCCAGTCGATGCTGGAGCCGGAACGCTCGGTGACGGCGGAAGCGGGCATCCAGTATGGTTCGACGGACGGCAGGTTCAACGGGCGACTCGTATTCTTCGACCGGACGATCCGCAACGGGATCGATTTCGATTATGTCGCCTATCGGTATTTCAATTACAACCGCCAGCACGCCCGGGGACTCGAATGGGAAGGCAGCCTGAACCTCGGCCGCTGGTCACTCACGCACAACCATACCTGGGTGCAGGGTGAGGTAAACACCACGGCCTATCGATACAATCCGAATACCTGGGGATACGAGGCGACCGGGGATACGACCTACAACAATCTCTTCCGCCGGCCCCGGCACCAATCGAATCTCTCGGTCTCCTGGGTGCCGGACGCCCACTGGCAGATCCGGCTGACGGGCCGCATCACGGGGGAGCGGTTGGAGCCGCGGTTCATGGACAGTCCCCTGCAACTGGAAGCCTTTCAGGTGGCGGATCTCTATATCGGATATGCCCTGAAAGGCGGGCTGCGGCTGTTCT
>CAJBZC010000553.1 GCA_903959965.1 uncultured bacterium | reverse complement strand
TGTGTAGGTTGATATGAAAGCACGATGGACATTCCAAAGGGAGTATTGCGACAGGTGGCCGGGAAGTTCACCGTCGACAACAAATTTTCTAACTGGATGAACTGCGAAAGATCGCGCACGTTTGTCCCTGCATTATAACCATAAGACTCTACGCTGCCATATCCATACGCAATGGCACTGAAGGCAGAATCGGCCATCAGATTCTGAACCGGGTTGGTTTGTGATATTGTACTGACATCCTCCTGCAGGTACGAATATGCTGTTCCTGGAATAGCCATAAACGTCCCAGAGGGCAAGTTACCATTGATCCTGAAAGATGCCGACTCGGAGGTTTTGATGATGATGTTCAGGTAACACCGGTTGACATTCGACTGACCGGGTGGTACCCAGTTTTGTCGGGCTGAAAAAACAGTTATGTTGTTTATGGTTTGTTCAACGGGATTAAGAATGACCATTTCCGGATCACTCGGAAATGGGCAGCTGAGGGTTTGGAAGCAGTTAACCGGGTTGCGGGAATCGCATGTCAAACTTGTCATGTATTGAACAACCGATATGGGACCACTCTCCGACTCAATTAACATGGGTTGATTTGAGCGTAACTCATAGAAACCTGCGGATGATAATCCGGCAAGATGGGTCCGCAAACCATTCTCCGTCTTAAAAACTCTGGGATTCGCTTCATTCACAAACACCCGAATAATGTCATAGGGCTTGGTAATAAAGGGGGATGTCAAAAAAGTCTTTCCCCAGGACTTTATCGGAAACAATTGCTGTAACAGATTGTCCCCACCTCTGGGATTACTGCAATCAAAGGCTGACCAAGTTGTACTGGAGAAGACTGCGATCGGTTTACAGCTGCCGTTGGCAGATGCAATAGAACGAACCCTGGTTCCGGAAATGTCCGCATCTTTTTCAAATTGAATCTGATAGACGTCTCCCGGGTTGGGCAGGGTAACCCTGATGGTGTCTCCCGGGTTTCTATTACCATTCCTGTTTTTGACAACGGTGATGATTTCTACGGTGGTATTTGCTTCTGGTCCGACAATGGTAACTTGTCCAAATCCGCTGTTATTCCCAGACGCCCCGACACTACTGTAACTAGGCACGATGTACTCTTTTCCCAGCACATTCACCGGTAATGCCAGCATTGCCCCCGATCTGGCGGCGTTGATGATATGGGCATAAACGACGACAGGCTGGTCGGAAACGATCTGAATACCCGAGTTGGATTGAATACCTTCCGACAAGGTATTTACAATCCCGAGATTGGGGGCATCGCCGGTGGCGTTTGGACCAATGAACTTTCGGGTAACAGAATTCGCCATAACGGTGAATGGAATGGTACGGCTCCCTAACCGAATGCTTCCCGTGGCATTGACATCAGATGTTATGTATAAGCCCATCGCCGAACTCGTTCCATCAACATGATCGGGATAGACAATCCAGAAATTCTTACCCTTGTTGGAGAAGTCCTGGGCTGACACGCAAACAAACATGAGCATGTACAATATAAGAATCGTAACACGCTTTAATTCATTCATAGATTTGAAAATTTTCCTCTTAAACGTCATATTCCAGGACTACATCCATGATTAGGGAAATGGAGATCAGGGTTTTTCATCTATGTGCTCATTTTCACGATACAACCATTCTCTTACTGAGCTAGGACCTGCACAGAAGACAAAGTCAAGCATGCTGAGGTTGGGTATGAACCCATTTTTTTCTTGAAAAACCTGGATATACTTAGGCAGGTAGTCCCCTGAATGACCAGATTGAAAATCGCGGGGATTGGGATCTTCATAAGCTGAATATCCATGATGCTTCACATCATGTTCATCAGACTGTTCTAAACCATCCAACCGTGGGTAAGGTATGTTCAAAATGTTGAATAGCCATTGAAGACATAGAATATTCCAATCCGCCAGACCTTTCGGAGGGAAGAAATAAAGTTCCTTCAGGTCATTTGCATAAAATTCAAACCACGGAGAACGTCCATATGCCGAGTAAACAGCCCGCCAATGATGGAGATTCCATGGTTGACGATCATCGATCACCACGCTGTTATAAGGACCACGGAACCCTCTTCCCCCCCTGATCGGGATGGATAAAGTTTGCATGCCTTGAGAATCCGCAATGATGCAGCGGTTTCTGAAACTCATCTTTCCATATGGCTGATCCAGTTGTAGGTTGATCGTTTGATAACGACACATCGCTTTAAACAAAGACAAGCAAGGCATGTAATGCAGCGGTAACATTCCGAAATCAGATCTCATTCAAATGTAGTTGAAGGGCCGTCCGTAACTTTAACGACAAATCTAAGACCATGCTTCACGTTCGACTGATTCTGGCCATAAGCCTGCTCATCTTTTTTGCTTGTAATAGACCGGTCATTCGCGAACCAGAATTTATCGGAACAAGGAACATATCGATGAACAAACTGGGAATTAAAAACAGTGAACTTGACATGGAAGTCAGTTTCTACAATCCCAATCGATTTGTGTTAACACTGGAGCGATTCGATCTGGATGTTTTCATGAACGGCGAATATCTTGGGAAGGCACGGGATATCCAACCGACTATCATTCCCGGATCCGACACCTTTCATATCCCCGTCCGCATGGAAATAGGTATGAAAAATATGCTGAGTCAAGGATTAAGCCTGGGACTAAATCGTGAAGCGGATATTCGGATCACGGGTACGGCGAAACTGAGCAGAGGTAAAAAAGCAGGCATGATCTTACAAGTGCCGGTTGACTACAAAACCCGGTATCGCTTGAAATGATCCGCCCCTGCTTCAATTTTTCGGGTGTCCTCCATCCTCAGGCTTCTTGCATTTGGTGGGAAGCCGTTTGTAGGAATCCTCATTGGCTGTCACATCATCCGCATCATAACCGACATTGGCGATGGCCGTCTTAATGTTCTCCAGGTTGGTCCGATCTGTGAAATAGGTGACCATCACATAGTGGGCTTTGGGATAGGCGATCACCTTTCCAATGCCGTCCTCGAATTTCAGGTAATCTTCCACACGCATCTTACAATCTTCGCACTTTAGTCCGGGCGTCATGATCTTCGACGTAACAGGTTTCTTTTGTTGCGCCACAGCGACGTTACCCAGTGTCATGAGGATAGCCAACAAGAAAATTGATCGATTCATACGGACAGTTGTTTAATGACAATTTACTCCATTCCGGTCCAATGAGCCGGATCCTGACGCCACTTTAACAAGGTATTTTCGATTTCAGCATTGATCCAACCCTTCTCCAACGCAAGTTGTACCAGTTGTTCGTAGTTTGTGAGTGAGATGAACTTCACATCTTTTTCGGCAAAGGCATCGACCGCTTGTTGAAATCCATAGTTGAAGAGTGAAACCATGCCTTCCACCTTCATGCCAGCGGCCCTAACGACATCCACCACCTGCAGGCTGCTTTTTCCGGTGGATATCAGGTCTTCGATGACAAGGACGCGTTGCCCCTGTTCAAAATGTCCTTCGATCTGGTTGCCGAGTCCGTGTTCCTTGGGTTTCGGTCTGACATAAATGTATGGGAGCTTCAACTGATCCGCCGCCATAGCGCCCCAGGGGATGCCTGCTGTGGCAACACCTGCCAGGCATTCTGCATCCGGAAATTCCTGAAAAATCACATTACAGAGTTCACTTTTAATGAAATCACGCACATATGGATATCCGAGTACTTTCCGATTATCACAATAGATGGGGCTCTTCCAACCTGAAGCCCATGTAAAGGGTTCTTGGGGATTCAGTTTGACTGCATTAACTTGTAGCAACTTCTCTGCTACGGCCTTTTCGTTTGTCATACTGCAAAGGTGGCGGCTGCCATCAACTTAATGAAAACAATTTATGTACATCACGATATATTTTGGTGACAAACCGGTGATCCTTGCCGATAGACGCGATGCCAGGATCGAGGAAATCTTGATGCATCCTGAGACAGTGCTGATTGATGAGTGTTCTTCGCATGCCGTTCACGCTATGTTGCACGAAATCAAAAGACCCGAAGTCAAAGCAGGTGTGATGCTATCTGAAGACATCGACACGCTTCAAAAAAATTTCTGGAAGCGGTTTCATGTCATCCGTGCGGCGGGCGGACTCATTGAAAATGAGATGGGCAATATCCTTTTCATGTATCGCAGAGGGTACTGGGATCTCCCCAAAGGGAAAATCGATGATGGCGAATCGGTGGAGGAATGTGCACTTCGGGAAATCCACGAAGAGACTGGTCTTGAGAATTTGAAGATCATCAAACCCTTGTGTACTACCTATCACTCATATCTCTACAATGGGGAAGACGTGCTGAAGGAATCATACTGGTTTCTGGTGCATGGACGGTCTACCGACAAGTTGGTGCCACAGACCGACGAGGATATTGAGGAAATCGTGTGGGCGGACAGACATCGTGTAGCTGAGTTGCTCCAATCAACCTATCCCTCCATACGATCGGTATTCCAGGGATCAGGCTTTAATTGATTCGGCTCTTTTCAACGATGGCTACCGTCAGACGACTGATGCATACAGCTTTCTGCAGATCATCTGTCAGCCTGATATCCCATACGTGGCTGCTTTTCCCCAGATGAACGGGCCTGCATACGGCATGGACAAACCCCTCGCGCACGGGTCGCAGGTGATTGGCATTGATTTCCATTCCGACCGCCAGATGGGTCTGTGGATCGATCACATAATAAGATGCAACACTTCCAATGGTTTCTGCAAGCACGACGGAAGCGCCACCATGCAATATACCCAGTGGCTGTCTAGTCCTCTCATTGACGGGCATGCTGGCAAACAGGGCATCATCATCCACACCTGTGAAAGATATGCCCAGCCATGTACCCATGTGTTGAACGGGGGGATGGTTTAACCTGTTCAGATCCGGGCGAAGGTGCCAGATTTCCATACCTGTGTTTTGATTATTTCTGTGCTGAGAGGGATCGTTGAACCACTTCCGGAATGAAGGGAGAGGCATTGCCTCCATTCCTCAATATGTCTCTGACAATGGTCGATGCTACAGAAGTGTACTTCGGTTCTCCGGTAAGG
>CAJBZC010000552.1 GCA_903959965.1 uncultured bacterium | reverse complement strand
GCGACTCAGCACGATCTGGAAAACATCCCCGCGATGACAGTGGGCAATGCCTTTCTTTACCATGTCAACATATCCGAGGTCATCCACGGATGATGTCTCCTCACCTTCTAAAGAGAAAGGATACTGGGGCACATCCCGACTGCTGATCAGACTTGTGAGCAAGGCAGCTTCAGAAGGCATCTCATCGATGCAGTTCTCACAGAGAAACAGTTCATCGCGGAAATGATTGATGGCGATCACATATTGATAGAGCCGATACCGCATCAGCGGGATCTCCGGGGCATCGGCGAAGGCTTCAAGGCGCGTAGGCTCGAAAAAACGTACGGCATCATAACTGGTATATCCATAAAGCCCCTGGGCGAAGCGGGCCTCACGGTCGCCGGGCGTCATCTCGAACTGATGCATGAAATCCCAGAGCATGGCGGGTACGCTCCTCGGATCGGTGATGGCCATCACCTGCGGTTTGCCACCAGGGAGCTTGGTCTCGATCTGACGAAAATCCCGGACTTCCGCCCCGGCGATCGCATTCACGCAGATGAAGGAATAGCTGTTCTCGGCCGCACGGTTGTCGGTACTCTCCAACAGGATGGTATCCCGGAACCGGTCGCGTAATCTCAGATAAATGCCCACCGGCGTATGGATGTCCGCCAGCATGCGGGTGACTTCAGTTCTAATGTTGATCTTCTTCATGTGTCCGATTGGATGGAAAAAGAAAAGGCCCCGTTACGAACGGGGCCCTGTTATATTGACAAATGACAATAGCAGTACAGACCCCTCAGGAGTTTGCATGCCACCACCAATTGTTGTTGATCATCGTCATAACGCAAAGGTGTAATTTTTTTCGGATTGAAAAAAATAATTCCGAATTTGACATCGGCTCGGGCAAGGATCATATCCCCCCAGGGGCCATCAAACCCAACGCCATATGACTGCTGCAAAAACGGGAAGACTGCTTTCCCTCGACGCCCTGCGGGGCTGGATCATGGTGCTGCTGGCCCTCGAAGCCGCCGGCCTTTATGAGCATCTTGAACCGGTGACGGAGGGAGGTTTCTGGCATCCCCTCATCGAACAGTTCTTCCATCATCCATGGAACGGATTGCGTTTCTGGGACCTCATCCAACCGGGATTCATGTTCATCGCCGGTGCTGCCATGGCGTTTTCGATCAAAAGACAACAAGATGAAGGCGCCACGAGAGCACTAACGGGCATGCGTACCCTAAAACGTTCGGGCTGGTTGTTCTTCTGGGGGGTGCTGATCTACGCAGTGCGGAAAGACGGGCTTTCGTTCGAACTCTGGAATGTCCTCACCCAACTTTCCTTCACGACACTGGTGACCTGGTTGGTGATCGACTGGCGCTTCTCCCAACAACTCATCTTCTGCGCCGGACTGCTCTTGCTGACGGAGATATTGTACCGGTACACCGGAATCCCGGGATTCGACCAACCCTTCACCGACCAGCAAAATTTCGGAAACTGGATGGACAATGTGCTCATGGGCAAGATCAACCGGGGTGGATGGGTAGCCATCAATGTCCTGCCGACCTCCGTGCATACGATCGCCGGCGCGATGGCGGGTCGTTTCCTCATGTCGCGTCCCGATTCTGTGAAACCGCTGCTGCTCTGGGGTGTAGCCACCCTGGCCGCCGGCTTTCTGCTCGACTGGATGTCCATTACCCCGATCATCAAACGCATCGCCACCTCCTCCTTCACCCTGGCATCCCTCGGTTGGTGCCTGTTGGCCCTCGCCCTTTTCTATGACTGGATCGATCTGCGCGGCCATCACCGGTATCTGTTCTTCGTGACGGTCGTGGGCATGAACTCGATCTTCATCTACCTTTTCTTCGAGATCCCGGGCGGGAAATGGTTCAACGAATATATCCAGCGGATCACCGACGGACTGCTGTCGCATCTGTCCATATCTCAGGACCTGATGAACATCATCGCGTCACTGGTCATCTTCGGACTGGAATGGGGCATGTGCCTCTTCCTGTATCGAAAGAAGATCTTCTTCAAGCTCTGATGATCCACACTGCTGCGCGGATCATCATTTGATCACATGATCCGATCCCAGCTGCCAGCGCTGGTCGTAGAAACCGGTAGCCATTAGCGACTCCGCTCCCTTCCGGGTGATATCCGCCCCGTGTATGATGAAATCCGGGAAGCCACTGCCGCCGGCGAAATACTGATTGGCATCCGCGGCCCGCATCCCCTTGATGCCCGTGCCACCGATCAGGGCAACGGACGTGAAGGGATCTTCGGGATTCGGCCATACATAAGCACCGGACAGGTCATCGCCCTCGAAGACACGGGCGCCGACATAAACCCTGCCGCGCTCCATCCTCACAGGAGAAGCCTTCATGAATCGCTTGTACAGATCATTGGTGGTAGCGTTGCCATAGAGCACCAGTCCACGGCCCTTGTACGCACTGTCCAGATACTCGTTGTCTGCGATGATGTCTACAGCGCCATTCCCGCGGTAATACCAGCTTTCCGCATCGAAACGCGCCTTTTGCTCCGCCCAGCGATTCTCTTCAGGTGTACCCTTGGTACCATACACGAAGATCATGCGATGACGGAAGGCATCCTTCAGCCCGCCCCCTCTCGACACACCCTTCTCTTCGACAGCCGGCAGCCCACCGATCACCCAGCTGCCATCTTTTCTGGCCAGGATGATGTCTTTTGAAGGATCACTAACGGTCATGGATAACCGGGATTTGTCGATATCAAGCGTAAGTTCATCTCCTGTGCGGAATGCATCCGGACGGATGGTCAGCACCGCGCAGTTTTCGGTCGTGCCGATGATCGTTCGTTTCACGGTATCGCGCTGCAGTTTCACACGACTGTAAGCCAGGCTGTGCTGCTGCTGCGGAACACCCACCCAGTGATGACGTGCAGAGATCGATGGTGAAGCCGTCGTGAAATCTATCCGATGCTGACGCGCAGAAGGCAGCGTGCGATGAATGTTCAGGAAAGAAAACAGCGGAGGCCAGTCGACGCTGATGTCCCCAAACCAATGTGATCCGCCGGGATATTCGTAGTATCCGAAATCCGGATGGAAGTCGGCCAGCACCTTGCGCATCTGGCGGGCATAATCCACCGAAACTGTCCGGTCGTCATCCCCGTGATAAATATAAACCCCGCCGGCCGCGTAGTTGCGGGCCAGCTCCAGCACATTGCTGGGATTGCTGGCGCGCAGCAACATCGCATGCAGAGGAGATCGCCCTTCGGTTGGAATCTTCCCATCCGCGGAACCATAACTCTGCAGCACGGGATAACCGGCACAGGGCGCGATGGCAGCCCAGGTACCCGCATAGGTGGCGCCGAGGAACCAGGTGCCGTGCCCGCCCATGCTGTGACCGGTCAGATACAAGCGTGACGGATCCGGAGTAAATTGTTTCTGAGCGATATTCAACACTTCGAGGGCATCGAGCCTTCCCCAGTCTTCCCAGTTGAATCCGCGGGGCCGGCGGTTGGTCGGTGCCACCAGCGGACCATCCGGTTTTGAACGATACGCCCTGGCCTGTCCGATCGCCTCCACCCCGGCGCCATGCACGCTGAAATACAGAGCAGGCGAGGGTTTCGGGCCACCGAGTTGTGGGGTGACCGCATAATATTGAACGGATCCGTCGATGCCGCTGAGGAAGGTATGCGACTGCGAGGCAGTTGCATCTACCTGAGCAAGCGACAACCGGACAGAATCCACGATCTTACCTTTTTCCATAAGGCGGATCACGGCCACCGCTTCGGGCGCCTGACTGATCTGAGCCGGGACGGGAATGTGAATGGGCACCTTTCGTACCGTCCAGGCCGGGATAGCCGGCAGATCTGTCATATAATCTCGACCTTCAAAGGATACCATTGCGCGCAGTCCTTTGCGCGGAACCCCGCTCGCATTAAGGCATTGCAAACCAACGACCAAAGATCCGGAAGATTGTCCACGTACCAGATGCGGCACCGTGGCATCCTGAGTGGAGAGCGCCACCGGCTTAATGCCTTTGATCAGCATGGCCTTCATCCCCGCACCCCATCCGATGCCACCGGCGCGGATATAGAATTCGTTGATTCCCTTTCGAAGATTGACCGGAAGATGCAGCCAACCCATCGAATAAGGGTCACCCGGACGCGGTTCACCGTTCACATACACAGCACCGTTGCCCGTGACCGAGAGGATGGCGGGCATGGCCTTGTCGCTCTGAAAAGTCAGATACAAATATCCGTTGGAGATTGCCCGATCTCGGAACCCACCAGACAGATCCGCCTTCACGGCCGTCCAGCGCTTGACCACCCCGTCCTGCTCAAACCATACCAGACCTGGTGCAGGCTTTACTGCGCCGACGGCATGGATGATGGGCAGCAGCGTATCGGTGTACACGGCCTCCCGCCCATACTGATGGGCTCGACCGGAGGCCAGGCCCTCACGAAAAACAATGGTATCCTGCGCATTCAAAGTGAAGTGCACCAGGCAGATGAACGCAGGAAGAATGAAGAACTGACGGAGATGACGTGGCATGATCTACGGGGCATCGGGGTCTGTTTCCGGATGCGACGTGAATATCTGCCATTCATAGCATCCCGCCAAAGCATTTATGTGTCAGATGCATAACCGGATGTGGAACGGCAAGATCACTTCGAATATCAAAAGGGCCGGCACACGATGCCGGCCCTTTGGATATTTGTCCGATGACCTGTATTTATTTGCCGTGACTAACCCTGAACACCCAGGCATGTGCGGATGCAGAAGCAGCGGCTTTGGCCGGAATGGCCACGTCAACATACGCTCCGTTCTTACTGGATTTCAGCGGCTTGTCATAGCCGAGCAGCGACACCTGTGTTACCGCACGCGCATCCCGCACGGGAACACGTACCTGTTGCGGCATCTGCGCACCTTCCGCCACCTGCAGGATGGCATAGACATCATTCCCCTTGCGGGTGAATACCCATTTATCCTCGGGCTTCAGTTCCTCTGCGGCTTCGGTCTCGTAGATAGCCTCCCTATTGACCTTCATCCAGGCACCGATGGAGGCCAGACGATCGTATGCGTTGGCATCCCACTCACCGTCAGGAGATGGTCCCACATTCAACAAGAGGCTGCCATTGCGGCTGACGATGGTCGTCAGCAGATGTATCACGCGATTGGCCGGCTTATATTGATCATTGGGTACATAGCTCCAGGAATTCCCGAGCGTCATGCAGCTCTCCCAGGGATAAGGCAAGTAGGTATCCGGTACAGATTGTTCGGGGGTAGCGTAGTTCTCATACTCGCCGGCCACCGTGCGGTCGACGATCAGCATGCCCGGCTGATGAGCCCGCACTTTCCGGGCGATAGCGGGCATGTCGATGTCCTGATCATACGGGATCGTTCGCTGCCAGTCGACCTTTGGATCGATCGTATGCTTGGGCCGTACCCAACCACCGTCCAGCCAAAGGAT
>CAJBZC010000551.1 GCA_903959965.1 uncultured bacterium | reverse complement strand
GAATGTCATTTTGACGCCTCATATCGGCGGATCCACCGAAGAGGCGCAGCAAAATATTGGTCAGGATGTTAGCCATAAAATGCTGCATTATCTGGAAAAAGGAATGTCCACCGGATCTCATTCGGTACCATCCCTAAGTCTGCCGCCACATGAGGGTGCTCATCGTATTCTGCATATTCATCGCAATGTACCAGGTGTGCTGTCAGAAATAAACCTGAGTCTCTCGAGAAACCATATCAACATCCTTGGTCAATATTTGAAGACCAATGAAGAAATTGGATATGTAGTGCTGGATGTTGACAAGAAATTATCAACGGCCGCTCTTAAATTGCTCAGGGAAGTTCCCGAAACCATCAAGGTCAGACTCTTATACTAATCGCTCATGAATAGTACGGCACTTCTGCAGTTGCTGCCTCCCTTTGGAATCAACCCCGATTCATACTCGGTCAAACCCATTGGCGCAGGCCTGATTCATAGCACATATGTTATTCATAATCAATACGATAATCCTGCTTATATCCTGCAACACTTGAATAATGATGTATTCAGGATTCCCGAAGATATATCATGGAATTTGCGCTGTCTGCAAATGTTCTTGGAGGAACGTGGTTCAGGTTATTTTGTGCCCTTTCCCCTTCAAACCGCTGCAGGCCAGGATTACGTGATACAAGAAGGCAGATATTACAGATTATCTCCTTTTGTTCCGGGTAGTCATGCCGTGAGTGTATGTACTTCTCCGAACCAGGCATATGAGGCTGCGTTGCAGTTCGGAAAGTTCACAGCTTCATTCAGCGGTTTTGATGCCCCCTCATTGCGCTATACCATACCTCGGTTCCACGACCTGTCTTTTCGCTGGTCGCAATTCGAGGAGGCTGCCAGACATGGTAATCCAGTACGGATACAACATGCAGCTGCGGAGATCAGATTCCTGGCAGAACGGGAAGATATTGTGAAAACCTATGCATCGATGGTGCTTGATCCAACCTGTAAACTCCGTGTTACCCATCATGACACAAAGATCTCGAATGTCTTGCTGGATGAAGCCGATAAGGGAATATGCGTAATCGACCTGGACACGGTCATGCCAGGTTATCATGTCAGTGATCTGGGAGACATGTACCGAACGTATCTGTCACCTGCCAGTGAAGAAGAAACAGATATGGAGCAGGTTATGGTCAGATCAGAATACCTCGATGCCATCAAAGAAGGCTATCTGAGCAAGATGAGTGCACTTTTGACACCTAGGGAAATCGAGTTACTTGATTATGCAGGAAGCTTCATGATCTACATGCAAGCGCTGCGATTCCTTACAGACCATCTAAACGATGATGTATATTATGGTGCACGCTACGAGGGTCATAATCTCATGCGCGCCAAAAACCAGATCCGACTGCTTCAATCCTACGAAAGAAGTTGATCTTCAATACACTTGCCTTTACTTCTTGCGTGTATCCTTCATGATCATGGTATCCGTATCCAGGAATGGCAGCTTGTAGCCACCCGTGTCAATCTTTGCAGATGAAAGCAGACTGAAAACCTCGGGCATATCCTCGTTAGAGATGCGGGTATTCCAGATATTGAGTGTTGACAGAGATTTCATCGCCTTCAAATGTAGAAGCCCCTGAAAAGTGATGCTGTCGCCTGCCAGATTGAGCCGCTCAAGGCTGATCAATTTGGAGAATTCTGCCATTCCTGCATCCGTAATGCGGGTTTGATCTACCTGCAGACGAATCAGTCGTCTGAAGCCTGAAATTTGCTTACATCCTGCATCTGTGAGATCAGAACCGCTCAATTTGAGCCAGATCAACTGGTCGGAGAGGGGCTGCATGTCGATCAGTATACTATCGACCGGCCTGCTGACATTGATCAGATTTGCCATCAGGTAGCCCTTTGCGGGATCTATAGGTAGTATGACGACCCCCTGAGTTCGTAATTTTTCCAGCAAGGCAGGATCTGCATCCGGTACATTTTCTTCGGGGACCAGCGGTTCATATGTATGGCTGGCTGTTGCCTGTTCGCCTTGATAGATCCTGAGGATGGAAAGGGTACTGTCATCTATTCCTATCTCCTTTACCGTTTTGTTGAAATCGGCTCCTTTTGAAATCCACCATTCAATCAGTGTTCTATCCTGAAGGCTTAACTGGGGCTTCTCTTTGGGCGGCATGTGATGCTCATCCTCCGGAGGAAGCAACAGCCGCTTAAGGAGTTCGCTATTTGCTGCGAATCCGGGGGTGATCACTATTCCATTCTTTCCTCCATTGAGGATCTGTGACTGATCATCCAATCTTAACCCTCCTTTTTGTTTGGAAGGGCCGTGGCAACTTACACATTTGGTGGTCATAACCTGACCAACCAGATCCTGATAGGCTTTGGCTTGCAGCACATCTGCTACCGGTCGAAACGTAGAGCCATTGCTCTCCGAGCCATCTTTGCCGGTCGGATACATACCTTTCCAAAGAAATCCTGAACCGTGTGTCAGGTCACCGCCCCAGTGTCCGGTGATCGATACCGATGCCAGCATAACCAGAGAGCCCAACCTTGCCCTATTGGGAAACATCCCCAACAGTCCGCCTTTTCTTCTGGCGACAAAATAGGTGCTTGCAATAAGTGCAGTGATCAATCCAGACCATTTGTGACGAGTTACTGCATCACCGTCATATTCACCAGAGGATTCAAGCAGTAAACCGGTGATACAAGCCAGAATGGCTGTAAGCGCTCCTATGGCTGTGATCAACGGAATCAGTGGTGCTCCGGAACGAAACCTGCGGAAAAGCATCAGCCATTCGAGAAGACCGGCCAGCACCAGGATTCCAATCGGGAGGTGGACAATGGCCGGATGAAGGTTGCCGATCAGGGAAGCATTAAACATGAAAGCGTTGACTTAAGGGTTGATCCAAACCGAAGGATGGATTAAGAAATGATATCCTGAATGACCGATCCATGAACATCCGTCAACCGGAATGGCCTGCCCTGGAAATCATAGGTCAGTTTTTCGTGGTCGAATCCGAGCTGGTTGAGGATGGTGGCCTGAATGTCGTATACAGAAACCTTGTCCTTGACAGCACTGTAGCCAATCTCATCTGTTTCTCCATGACTATGGCCTTTTTTGATCCCCCCGCCTGCCATCCACATGCAGAAGGCTTCAGAATGATGGTCTCTGCCGGTATAAGGATTCTGTTTGCCCTCGCGGTTCTCTTGCATTGGAGTGCGTCCGAATTCACCGCCCCAAACCACCAGGGTTTCATCCAGCAGACCCCTCTGTTTCAAATCCAAAATCAATGCTGTCATGGCGCGATCCACCTGCCGGGTTTTGTTCACCAGACCTATATCCAGCGATCCGTCCGGTCCTGTCCCATGGGTATCCCATCCCCAGTCGAAGATCTGCACAAAGCGCACGCCCTTTTCTACCAGTTTCCTGGCCAGCAGGATATTATTGGCGAGTGAAGTCTTACCCGGCTCAGTGCCATATAATTCATGGATGTGTGATGGTTCATCGTTAATATTCATCACTTCCGGAACGGCGGTCTGCATCTTATACGCCATCTCGTATTGGGCGATGCGCGAAAGGGTCTCCGGATCGCCGATTTGCTCATGAGTCAACCGATTGATCTCTCCGATACTTTCAATGGTCGCTTTCCTGAGATCCCGATCCATCCCTTCCGGGTCTTCCAGAAAAAGTACGGGTTCTCCCTCCGATCTGCACTGAACGCCCTGGTACACGGAGGGCAGAAATCCGCTGCCCCATACACTTTTCCCTGCATCCGGATTCTTACCGCCGGAGGTGAGAACGATAAAACCCGGAAGATTGCTGTTTTCCGAACCGAGTCCGTAGGATACCCAGGCACCCATGGATGGACGACCCAGCCTGGGGGTACCACAGTGCATGAGCAACTGGGCAGGCCCGTGATTGAACTGATCAGTATTTACGGTCTTGATCACGGTAACGTCATCTGCAACCTGCCTGAAATGTGGCAGGAGATCTGAGAGCCAAATTCCGCTCTCCCCATATTGCCTGAATCCTGTCTGTGGCCCAAGCATTTTCGGTACCCCGCGTATAAATGCGAATTTCTTTCCTTCCAGCAGAGAAGGAGGACATTCCTGACCATTGAGTTTTGCCAGTTCCGGCTTAAAGTCAAAAAGCTCCAGCTGAGATGGTGCACCTGCCATATGGAGGTATATGACCGAACGGGCGCGAGGTGCGAAATGTGGTGTCCGAGGGGACATAGGATTCGAGCCAATTGCATGGCTCATCGACGATGCAGCCTGATTCTTGCCACCAAGCCAATCACATCCAGCCAGCAGTGACCCGAGCCCCATCATTCCGATTCCTGTCCGACATTCTCTCAGAAAATGACGTCTGGTGGTGAGTTCCAGTTGTCTGTGCAGGGCCTCTCTGCTCAATTTTTCCATGGCGTCCATTGGATCCTGGTTGTTCAGTTCTTGGTTAAGAATTCATCCATATTCAGCAGCGCATTGCATGTAACAGTCATCGCTGCCACCAACGGTGTGTTATGTTCATCCTGAACACCGACCATCTCACAGGTCTTCTCCGGATCATTCATGAACGTCTGTATGGCACGATCATACAGGGAAAGGAGTATCCTCAGTTTTGGAGGATCGATATCCCGACCCATCGCCTCGCGGTAGGCTGCGGCTATGATGACGGCAGGCTTATCACCACATCTCCTTCTGAGACGTATTGTCAGATTCCTGGCTGCGTCAAGAAAAGCTGGGTCATTAAGCGTTGTCAGTGCCTGAAGTGGCGTATTGGTGCGGATGCGACGCGACAAACAGACTTCCCGGGCCGTTCCGTCAAAATTGATCATGGAAGGGTAGGGGCCTGTCCGCTTGATGTAGGTATAAACGGCTCTTCTGTGTCTGTCTTCTCCGGGACTAAGATTCCACGACTGACCATTGTAAGGCGACTGCCACACACCTTCAGGCTGATAGGGCATCACACTACGGCCATACATTTTTTCACTCAGCAGTCCGCCGACGGCTAGTGCCTGATCCCGGATTTGCTCTGCACTGAGCCTTACCCTTGGGCCACGGGCATACCAACGATTGAATGGATCTCTTGCACGGTCACGATCTGTTGTTTGGACGGATTGACGATACGTTGCGGATATGACTATGTCTCGAATCGTTTTCTTGATACTCCACCCGTTATCATGCATAAAAGTCCATGCCAGATGGTCAAGCAATGCTCGATGTGTCGGTGGTATACCCTGAGTACCGAGATCCTCCAGGGTTTCCGCAAATCCCTGTCCAAAAAGTTGTTCCCACAAACGATTGACCATAGTGCGCGCCGTAAGTGGATTATCCTTGCTTACCAACCACATGGCTAAACCCATTCGATTTGATGGTGCAGCCGAAGGCATCGAATTAAGAGATGCCGGAACCCCGGGTTTAACTTCCTTCCCGGTCACCAGCCAGTTCCCCCTTTCAAACACCCGTGTTGGACGAAACATATCCTCAGGGTTTTCCACAAGAATAGGAGTGGTCACAGCCTTACCCTGCTGAAGCAGATATCTGTAGGCAGATACGGCAGAGTCATAGCCTGGTTTATCCATCCCCGGGAAAGCATTGGTAAAATTAACCCAGTCACACCGAATGCCATTCTGATCAGGATTCTTGAGATTCCGGTTTTCATATGTAATGAAAATATCATGTAGTCCTGACGCATGTTCCAATACCGCTTCATGATGGAACCACCCACCGGTAGTTTCGGGTACATTTATTATTGCGAGCATAGGCCCATTCAAACTGTCTCTGCGGATGGTGAGTTTGCCATCCTTCAGTCGTGAATCATATCGAATGAGCAATCTGTCTCGCCCCGTGAGATCAAATCTTCCGATCCTGGCGGAGGAAGCGGCTCGCATAACCAGCCATTTTGTGTCCGATAGTTCGCTGTTGACGAATCTGTCAGCCTTAAGACTGTTAACAGCTGGCTGACGGGTTTTGAGAAAAGTCGTGAACCGGGATGCTTCATCACGTGAAGTATTGGAAGCTAACCAGTTGGAAACAAAGTTAAATCGTAAGCTGTCTTCATCCCGATATTCATGAAGCAGTGGATACTCTGTAAATGTGTCCTCATCCCTCGTATTG
>CAJBZC010000550.1 GCA_903959965.1 uncultured bacterium | reverse complement strand
TGTCCAGGGAGCGCATCCAGCTGAATGAAAAGTCGCTCTGGTCGGGCAGTCCGGCCGACAACGACAATCCCCTCGCCTATGGCGCGCTGGCGGAGATCCGGTCACTCCTCTTCGAGGGTAAATACAAGGATGCTTCCGCCCTCACCCTGAAGACGCAGGTATGCAAGGGGGCTGGTTCGGGCCATGGCAATGGGGCTAATGCTCCCTTTGGTTGTTACCAGACCCTCGGCGACCTGTGGATCGACATGGAAAGAACTTCACCCTGGAAAAATTATGAGCGTTCACTAGACCTGATGCGGGGCATTGCCACCGTCAAGTATTTGCAGGACGGCATTCGGTTCGATCGGGAGGTCTTCATCAGTTACGCTGACCGGGCGATGGTGGTGAGGATTCGGGCAGACCGGAAAGGGGCGCTAAAATTCAGGGTCCGGCTCGATCGGCCGGAGCGATTCCGCAACAGCCGTCAGGGGAACGACCTGCTGATGACGGGCGTGCTGGACGACGGAAAAGGGAGCGAAGGGATGAGATATGCGGCGAGGCTTAGGGTGCGGACGACCGGCGGTCGGGTAACCATGACCGATAGTTCGATTCGGGTGGAGGGTGCCGATGAAGCGGTTCTTTTACTTACGGCGGCGACGGACCACCGGCTGGTATATCCAACCTATCGTGGCGAGGATCCGCTGCCAGTGACGGCGGGCATGATGAACGCGGCTGCATCCCGGTCTTATGCACAGTTGAAAACCTGGCATGTCTCGGATCATGAGCGCCTGATGGGAAGATCTACTTTGCAACTTGGAAACGGTGATCGGGACACCATCCCAACGGATGTCAGACTGAGCCGGCAAACCGCCGGGGGCGACTTGCGGTTGCATGAGTTATACTATCAATTCGGTAGATATCTGTTGGTCGGATCCTCTAGGGCTGGCGCACTGCCGGCGAATTTGCAGGGCATCTGGGCAAATCAGATCCAGACGCCGTGGAACGGCGATTATCATACAGACGTCAACATCCAGATGAACTACTGGCCGGTGGATCTCACAAATCTGAGCGATTGCCAGTCGCCGCTGACCGAGCTGATATCTTCACTGGTGGAACCCGGACGCAAGACCGCACAGACACACTATCGCGCCAATGGATGGTGCGTGCATCCTATCACCAACGTATGGGGTTACACGGCACCGGGCGAGCATCCTTCCTGGGGCATGCATCTGGGGGCAGGCGCCTGGCTGTGTCAACATCTATGGGAGCATTTTGCGTTCACGCGCGACACCGCCTATCTGCGCCGGGTGTATCCGGTGATGCGGGAGGCGGCCGCCTTTTACCTCGACTGGCTGGTGAAGGACCCCCGCACGGGCAAGTGGGTGTCGGGGCCGGCGGCTTCACCGGAAAACACATTCCTGGCGCCAGACGGATCTCGGGCTCAGATCAGCATGGGCCCTGCACATGACCAGCAGGTGATCGGTGAACTGTTTGGCAATCTTTTGTCAGCCGCATCCATCCTCGAAATGAAAGATGCCACGACCCTGGAGACTGCAACCATACTCCCGAACCTGGCCACTACGGCCATCGGGCCCGACGGCCGG
>CAJBZC010000549.1 GCA_903959965.1 uncultured bacterium | reverse complement strand
TTCCAGCGTGCAACTGTCTCCATTGATCAGGTTGATCCTGAGATCAAAAAGACTGGCCGGTGGTGTGACGGGCTTGTCAGGCCTGGCTGTCACCCCGTTGGGACCGGCCTTTTTCGTCACCCGGGCCAGCATCGGATAGATCGTACGCAGCATCTTCTGTCTGAAGGTCATGTTCACGGCGTCTCGGTTTTGAATGAGTACGAATAGGATGATGAGCAGCGGCAGGATCGCCAGCAGAAGCCATTTTTTCATATTGCAATGTGTTCTGGTTCGGTACGGTCAAAGACGAAACAGCAGTTTCACCCATTTCAGATGATCCTTGTAAGGCGGATACCAGAGCGGTACATCGAACCAGGTCGGGGATTTCAGTACGCTCTTGGGTCGGGTGAAGGTCTCGAACCCTGACTTGCCATGGTACTGACCGATCCCGCTCGGACCCACGCCGCCGAAGGGCAGGTCCGGATTTCCAACATGAATGATTCCGTTGTTCACGCAACCACCGCCAAAGCGAACATTATTGATAAAAAAATCCTCTGCATCCCTGGACTTTGCAAATACATAAAGGGCCAGCGGGTAAGGATTGCGTTCTATCCAGTCCAGCACCTCGCTACGGTCGCTCCAGGTGATCAGGGGGAGGACGGGACCGAAGATCTCCTCCTGCATGACCGGATCAGCCGGATCGATATCCGTCAGGATGGTTGGTGCAATGAACAAATCATCGGCGTCTGTTTGCCCTCCGTAGGCGATGCGGCCAGAGGCGAGATAGCTGCTGACGGCATCGAATCGCTTACGATTGATCAATCGTCCGAAATCGGGTGCCTGACGTGGATCTTCTCCCGTCATGGAAGCGAAGGCTGCTTTCAGTTTTTCCAGGAATGCATCCCTGACATCAGCATGCACGAGTACGTAATCAGGCGCGACGCAGGTTTGTCCGGCATTGAAGAGTTTGCTCCATGCGATCTTCCGGGCTGCTTGCGTCAGATCCGCAGACACATCGACGATGCAGGGACTCTTACCTCCGAGTTCAAGGGTGACCGGCGTCAGCTGCCTTGCGGCCAGTTCCATGATGCTCCGGCCCACGGTTGGATTGCCGGTGAAGAATACATGATCGAAATGATAGCGCTCCATAAGTCCCGGTCCGACAATATGCCCGAATCCCTGGAAGACGGCAACAAATTCCTCCTCGAAGGTCTCCCGGACAATCTCCTCAACGATCGCGGCCGTATGCGGAGCTTGTTCCGAAGGCTTCAGAAATGCGGTGTTCCCCCCTGCGATTGCACTTACCAGGGGATGCATGATCAACAGGAACGGATAGTTCCATGGACCCATGATCAGCACCTGTCCGAGGGGATCGCGCATGATGCGGCTTGAGGACGGAAAAAATATCATCGGGGTCGGCACCCGTTGCGGTTCCATCCAGTCTGACAAGTTCCGAAGGGTATGCCGGATCTCCTGGTAAAATACACCGATCTCGGAGGCGAAGGCCTCGAACTCCGACTTCCGGAGATCGCGGTGTAATGCAGCAGAGATGTCCTTTTCCCGGCGTTCCACCGACTGCCGTAGGCGCTTCAGCATTTGCTTTCGGAACGCGATCGGACGCGTGGCGCCACTCCTGAAAAAAGCCTGCTGTGCCTGGAAGACTCGTTCGGCCCTATCCAGAAAATCGACAGTTTGTTCAATGTTGACCGCTGCTGCAGCTACCATGGTATCGTTGATTTGGAGGGAAGTTAACTAAAAAGAAGGCACCGGCGATGTTTCACGACGGTGCCTCAGTTGCTTACAATCAGGGGAGCATTTGGTTCACTTAGGCATCTTCAGCCTTTGAGCGATCCAGGTTCCCAGGGCCGTTCCGGCTTTGTTGCCCTCATCCAGGTCGAATCGATAATGGATACCTCCATAAAGCCTGGAAATACTGGCCTCCTGTGCGGCTGACCGGAAAGAACGTATTTCCCGGTTAGCGATACCGAACTCCAGCAGCGATGTGTCGGTGAAGGCCAGCTGATCCCCAAAATGCTTGGTCATCATCTCTGCCGCCGCTGCGGAGATGGTAGAGTGGCCGCTGGTATAGGACGGGAACGGCGGCGTCTGGATGTACGGCCGCCAGTCCTGGTCGATGTACGTGTTGATGGCCGTCTCCGGACGGATATAATTGCTGCGGAACTTCTCATCCCAGCAGCTGATGAAGCCATCGAACAGGGCGATGGACGTCGCAGCATAAGCCGCCACGGTCTGGTTGAAACCGGCGCCGGCATGTTTGGCGGCAATGCCCACGATGTTCATCCAGTGACCGGCCGGCGAAAACTTCTTGGTGGCATACATGACATGGCCGGTGACGTTCATTTTGAAAGGGTTGTCGTCCCAGAAGTCAGCGATATGCTTCTGTTCATCCGTCAGGCTGTCAACGGTATTTTTCACCTCCATCAATGAACGCATATAAATGCCCTGCTTGTCGCTCAGGTTGAAATCCGGAGGTCTTGGCGGCATGAACTGAGCTGCCGAATCCATCATCATCGGACGGATCAGCCGCCAGTGCGGCTCGAGGGCGGTCGCGTACATGGGCGGTGTAGGTGTCCAACGGCCGGGAGAATCAAGGACATTGAAGCGGGAGGCTCCCCGGGTCCTGGCATAGTTGTCTTTTTTACTCCAGGCCAGGATTGCGGACGAGATGCTGTCGGCAAACTTCTTTGTCTCCCGCAGCATTTTACCAGACATACCCGCACTGTCGGCCAGGTGAACCAGCCGCTCGTAGTGAGACATCATGCTGCCCTCCGGAAAGGTGACGGCGTTGCCAACCTTCACCAGCGCCAGCATGGCGGCCAGAGAGAAGTCGATCTCAGTGCTTTGAGGCCTGGGCAGGGCGGGCAGATGGCGGATCTGTCCGGACAGGCTGGGATAGGTCGAATCTCCGGCAGCGATACATTCATAGGCGGCGATGTTGGCATAGACATAATTCCGCGCGGCCACCATCGGGGCGAAATTATTCTCCAGGACGATATCGTTGAGGTTCTTCACGGTCCGGCTGTAAAGCAAAGGATCGTTGGTTACAGAACGGTAGGATGTGTCGTTGCTGTTCCCGCAGGAGGAAAACAGCACAACAAGGACGCAAAGCGCCGATGCGGTCTTCATGTTGAGTGAAATTTGGTGATGAATCTGATGGACTGATCGTGTACTCAGACCATTAGATCCGGGGGCGGTTCCGGAACTGAAAGGGAGAGGGATAAGTACCCGGCAAGATGACATACAATCAAAGAGCGGGCGGGATCTTCCGGATCCGGCCCGCATGGTACGACCGGCAATTCGGCAGCCTCGCAACTGAATGGCTTTTTGGCACCGGCGGGCAGGGAAGCATCCCTTCCTTTGGATGCGTGATCCTGCATATCGTTCACCAGCGCGAAGAACGTCTCACGCGCATGTCGGATCCGGGTCTTATCGTGGTTGGGTATGACCAGCAGGATGAGTGTATCATTCACCATCTTCCGGCTGACATAGTTGTAATGAATCCCGTCTATGTCAATATCGCCGTCAACCCGTTCAAATGCCTGCCCATTTAACTGATAGGGCAATGGCACTGGTACACGGATCTCGATCAACTCCTCCGGACGATAATCTCTTCCGTCCAGTCGATCAACCATGCTGCGGTGACTGCCGATTTCGAGTTGGTCAAACAAAAAATGATACCCCGTCTGTGTGAACAGATGAATGGAAATCAGGGATATGGCAAGCAACCTTTTCAGAGAAGGCAAATATTAACTGAATTTAATCAAAATATGTTATATATCCGATGACAAAAGTCACTCAGCCGCAATCATACTGATCTCGACATTAACATTACGCGGAAGTCCTTTGACAGCCACGGTTTCCCGTGCGGGGAAGTCACCCTGAAAGCAGGTGGCATACAACTCGTTGACTTCCGTGAAGAGCGACATGTCGCTCAGGAAGATGGTGGTCTTGATCACATGGGAGAAATCCATTCCGGCTGCCTTGAGCACAGCCTCCAGGTTGCGCAATACCTGGCAGGTTTCTTCGGCCAGGGTTTCTGTGCGCATGGCACCGGTGGCCGGATTAATGGCGATCTGTCCTGAAACAAACAGCATACCGTTGACTTTGACGGCCTGATTGTAAGGACCGATAGGTGCGGGTGCGTCCGGGGTATTGATGATGATTTTGGGCATGGCTGGCGTAATTTTGAGCAACAAAGGTAGCGGATGCAGGCGCTGTTCTCCCATATGTTGACTGGAAAATCAACGGCATGCAGCTTGCATTCAGATTCCAATCAACCATACCTCATCTACAGATGGCAAAGATTCTTCATATTCATACGGCGCTGGAAACGGCGATCATCTGCTTATCGGATGGGGAAAAGATGCTTGGGGAGCGCACCAACCCCAGCCAGCGGGATCATGCAGCCTTCCTGCATGTCGGCATCCGGGAGCTGCTCCGGGACGCTGGCATGAACATGACCGACCTGGAGGCCGTCCAGGTGGTGGATGGCCCTGGTTCCTATACTGGACTTCGTGTGGGGATGGCTGCGGCCAAGGGACTTTGTTATGCGTTGTCTATTCCGTTGATCACTTGCAACACCCTGGTCTGGATGGCCTCCGGCACCCTGGATCAACCCCCGGAAATGCTTCGCTGCCCAATGATAGATGCACGCAGGATGGAGGTATTCGCCGCCATATTCGACGCTGACGGCCAGACGATCATGCCATCCTCCCCGATCATCCTTACCGCCGACAGTTTCAATGGCTGGCTGCGGGAGAGGCACATCCTTTTCTTTGGAAACGGCTCAGGGAAATTCAGGGAGATCTGCACCGATCCGAACGCCCGCTTTGGCGACCCAATCGCCGGCAGCCAGGAACTCATTCGGCATGGCATCGGTTCTTATGAACAGCGAAATTTCAACAATGTCGCCTATGCGGAACCTTTTTATGGAAAAGCATTCCACAGCACGATGACACCGCGTTAATCCGACTACTACAAATCACTACGGCACATTAAAATGTCTCATCATATGATAACGGTGTGCGAATTCTTGCCCTAACTTAGTTTTCGAATCGAATTTAATCCGTACAAACCCCCAATATGCCGTATGAATAATACCAACGACCATATAAATTCGCCATCCCCAAATGAGTCGGTTGCATCCATGGAAGGACCTCTGCAGATCGACTACCTCAGCATCAAAAAGGCTGCACTTGTGCTCCGCGCATTGAATCATAAGCTGAGACAACAGATGATCAAGCTATTGGAAGAACATCAGCGTATGACCGTAACGGATCTCTATGTTCAACTCAGGCTCGAACAGTCTGTCGCATCACAGCACCTGGCCATACTACGCCGTGCGGGGATTGTAAAGGCAGAAAGGGATGGGAAATTCATATACTACCGCATTAATGAGGAAAGGGTTCGCCGGATCAACAGTTTTGTTGAGACCCTCCTGAGTTGATCCTCAACCGGAACACCAGCCCCATTCCGGTGATTTTTGATGTAGTTTCGCATCCCGGTATGGTTACCTCCGGATCAAAATTACACAGATGCGCGCGCTGAATCCACTGGATTTCAAACAATTATTAGCAACAGACGACAGCATTATTGTGCTTGACGTTCGTACGTCGGATGCATTTGCGGAAACACATATCCCCGGCGCTCTTTTCATTCCGTTCGATAACTATTTCGAGCAATGGCTCACGAATCTGATTCCTACAGAACGTGATATCCTGCTGGTATTTGACGAACAAATAGCCCCTGATGTAGCGGAACGAATGCAGCGCAGCGGACGCAAGGCTCCGCTGGGTTGGCTGAAAGGCTGCATGAAAGCCTGGCTTGCTGACAACAATGATTACCACCTGGTCATCCGGGTGGAGACAGATGAGTTGGCGATGGATCTGCCCTATGACGAGTTGTTACTGGTGGTGGATGTTCGTACAGAAGCGGAGTTCGCAGAAGGACATGTGAAAGACGCAATGAACATCCCTTTGCGGAGCCTGTCAGACATGATGACCCTTTCGCTGATAGAAGAGGATCAGCATCTGTACATCTGCGGTTCTTCGGATGAAAAAAGCATGATGGCCGCCTCGGTGCTGCTGCATCAGGGATATACACTACTCCGAACGGTGGATGGTGGTTGGGATGCGATACGTGTACAAAAAGGGATCCCCATAGAAAAGGACACAGATAAACTCAACTGATCCCGGTCAACGGCTCCAACACCCGATCGGCATATTCGGGTTTATAGGCATGCTTCCAGCGACGGTGACTCCAGAGATAGTTATGGGGCTGTTTCCTGATGCATACCTCCACATACCTGGCATAGGCCAGGGTGAGCTCGCCTGGCATGGTGACTGATGCATCCTCGGCTGCGACCACTGCGTCAAAAGTGTAGCATCCCCTTCGAATCTTGTAAAAATGGGCGAATACGACGCCCAGCTTTCTTTCCCTGGCAGCCCGTTCCGGCCCGGGGATGAAAGCTGTGGGGGTATTGAAGAAATTGAGCCACCAGGCCTCTGCGGGCTTTCCCGGACTTTGATCCGCCACCAGCGCCAGGGCATAGGCGGTCTGAGCATATTCCCGCTCGACCTGTTCGAAGTTTCGCTTGAAGGCCGTGGCCGGAACCAATACCGTACCGTACCGGCTTCGAAATCTTCTGAAGATCCGCTCCAGCACCCTGTTTTTCAATGGCATGTAAACCCCCAGAAACGGAACATCCAGGGCCCTGGCTACACCCAGATTCACAAATTCCCAGTTGAAATTATGCATGGCATGGATCTGACAAGTGCGGCCGGATTTCACAATCCCCGAGATCAGGGACATGGTCTCCTCATTCACCTTGAAATGTCTGTCAAACGCGCGATCACTCATACTGATGATCTTGATGGTCTCGAGCAGCGTATCCGTAAAATTGTGGTAAAACTGCTTTGCGAGGCGGGTCCTCTCCGCATCAGACAGCTCCGGAAAGGCACGTTGGAGATTTTCGTACACGACGCGCTTTCGATATCCGAACACGTGGAATGCCAAAAGATACATCAGATCCGACAAGGCGTAGATGATAAACCAGGGCAGGAGGGACAGTAGATAGAGCAGGGCCTTGACGATATGATACATGTAAGTTGCGTTATCTGAATGCGCGGCGTTGACGGCATCAAAGTACGATGTTCTGCACCAGCCGCTGCTTGTAAGGATGGTCCGTGTTGTAATGCAGTCCCCTGCTCTCTTTCCGGAACTGCGCGCCTTTGACCACAAGGTAGGATACCGTGATCATGTTCCGCAGTTCGCAAAGCTGTGGGGAGAGGATGGTCTTCTGATAAAGCGCCTCGGTCTCCTCATGCAGCAGATCAAGACGCCGGCTGGCGCGCTGCAGGCGCATGTCAGATCGCAAAATACCTACATAGTCAGACATGAGCCATTGCAATTCCTTCAGACTCTGGGTGATGAGGATCTTCTCACGGGGTTCGGTGGTTCCGGCCTCATCCCAGTCGGGGATGTCTTCACGAATGATGACCCGGTCGATGGCATCCGCGGCATTTACACTGATGCGGTGGGCGAAGACCATTGCCTCCAGCAGGGAATTGCTGGCAAGGCGGTTCGCTCCGTGCAGACCGGTGGAGGCACATTCTCCTGCCGCATACAGATGGCGGATGCTTGTCCGACCCTGCAGGTCTGTCTTGATTCCGCCACAGCTATAATGGGCGGCCGGGGCGACCGGGATCAAGTCCTTCACCGGATCGATGCCGATGCTGCGGCATTTCTCCAGGATGTTCGGAAAATGTCGGCTGAAATTACCGGGATCCATATGACGGCAGTCGAGCCATACATGCTCTGTTCCCTGGATCTTCATCTCACTATCGATGGCGCGGGCGACAATGTCTCTGGGGGCAAGATCTTTTCTTTCATCATATCGTTCCATGAAGGCCTCCCCGGCATGATTGCGCAGGATGCCTCCGTCTCCACGCACCGCCTCAGTGATGAGGAAGGAATGACCCTTTACATGGGGCTCGTGCAGGGCGGTAGGATGGAACTGGATGAATTCCATATTCTCGATACGGCCCTTGGCCCGATAGACCATGGCCACGCCGTCGCCCGTAGCGATGGCGGGATTGGTAGTGGTGCGGTAGATCTGACCATTCCCTCCGGTTGCCAGCAAGGTCACCCCCGCCAGGATCTTATCGATCCGGTTCGTCTGCAGATTCAGTGCATATACCCCGTAACATTCGATGTCTGGGGTGGATTTCATGACCAGGTAACCCAGGTGATGCTGGGTGATCAGGTCGACCACGAACCAGTGGCTCATGAGCTCGATATTCGGACGCTGTCGAATCGCTTCCAGCAGTGCGCGTTCCATCTCCTTGCCGGTGACATCCTTGTAGTGCAGGATCCGGGATTCGCTGTGGCCACCTTCCTTTCCCAGGGCATACTCTCCGTCGGCATCCTTATCGAATCGTGCGCCCCATTCGATGATCTCCCGGACCCTTTGCGGCCCTTCCTTCACCACCACTTCCACGGTTTCACGCTGACATAGACCATCTCCCGCGATCAGGGTATCTTCAATATGTTTGTTGAAATCGTCAGAATCCTCATCCCACACCGCTGCCACGCCACCCTGTGCGTATTTCGTATTGGTCTCGTCGGAGATGGTCTTGGTGATGACCGTCACCCGCTTGTCCGGTCGGGCTTCCGCCACCTTGAGGGCAAAAGTAAGTCCGGCGATGCCGGAACCAATCACGAGAAAATCGGTCTGCATGCGATCAGAAACGGGTGAACGGTCTGTGTCGAGTAATTCGTCTGTTCAGAGATTCCGGTGGCTACCGTCGCAGTATGGCGGATTTTTGGTCTGCTTGCACTGACAGAGCCATACTTCCTCCTGCTGTTCGAAGGTCACTTTCAGGCTCTTATATGGCATACCTTCTATCTGCTTGTGCCGTCCGTCGCAGAAAGGCTGCTTTTCACTCAAACCGCAGGTGCACCAGGCAATGGTCTTGCCTGCTTCGGCCTGCACGCAACAGGGTTCGTTCTTCGCCGCTTTGGGAAATCCTTCGTTGGGAATCGTATCCATGGTTCAGTATTTATCGATGAATTTATACAAGTTGAACGCTCCTTTGTTGAGCTCCTCCGAGATCGATGCGCAAAGGTCTTCCTTTTGCAGGTCTTTCATGCGTTTTTTACGAATGAGATACAGCGCCCGTTCTGTCCATATCCGAAGTCTGTCTGCCGGACGCATATCCCTGTTCAATCCAGCTTCGATGGCCGCATGCAATTCCTTTAGCCCCGTTCCCTTGTCAGCCACCGTTGCCATCACAGGAACCGGGTCATGTGCATCCTGATCGTTGGCAGGAATCAATTGACGCAGGGTGCGCAGGAATCGATCCGCATCCGGCCGGTCGCTCTTGTTGACCACAAAGATATCCGCGATCTCCATGAGTCCGGCTTTCATGGTTTGCACTTCGTCACCGGATTCTGGAACGAGTACGACCACCGTCAGATCGGCCAGGGCGGCAATATCCACTTCGCTTTGACCCACGCCGACGGTTTCGATGATGATGCGATCGAAGGGGCAAGCGGACAGGAAGGAGACCATCTCCCAAATGGCGGGATGAAGCCCCCCGAGGGATCCCCGGCTGGCCAGGGAGCGGATAAAGACGTCCGGATGGTCGTGCCAACGGTTCATCCGGATCCGGTCTCCCAGCAATGCGCCGTGGTGAAATGGCGAGCTGGGATCCACACAGAGCACGGCCACCCGCTGACCTGCCGCCAGCAATTCAGCAATCAGTGCATCCGTAAGGGTGCTCTTACCGGCACCCGGCGGGCCGGTGATCCCGACGATCCGGCGGGCCGAAGAGGCTGGCAGCCGGGCCAGGCGATCGGGAATATCAGGGCCCTCACGCTCGATGAGCGAGAGACAACGTGCGATGCTGCGAACATCCCCCAGCAACGCCCGGTCCCAAAGTTCCGGGGTCTGATCGTCGGTTTTCGGTATTTGCGTTCTAATTTCGGTCATCGACAAGTCCTCAAAATTACCGAATTCATGCAAGCAGCCCGGAAATGGGAGCATTTTGGGATTCCATTCAGCCTCGCGGTGATGTGGGCAGGTGTCTTTTGGAGCCGTGCACTGCTATCCATTGGCATGGGACTGCTGGTCTTACTCTCGCTGCTGGCTGTCGGAATAGGTGAAAACTGGAAGTATGTCAGAAGATCGCCCTTCTTGATCGGTTTGGTAATCCTTTTCTTCATCCCGCTGGTAACAATACTATGGAGCGAAGACTTCCGCTGGTGGCTGAAAGTCATGCAAGACAAGTTGCCACTGCTATGCATTCCCTTCTGCTGCCTGGCCTTGAAGCGAATCAGCGAAGACATGCGGAAAAAACTGACACGATTCGCCCTGGTTGTTGTCGCGCTCAGTATGACCAAATCCATCATTGGCTACCTGATCAACCACCGGGAGGTTACGGAAGCCTACCTGAAGGCGAAGGTGATGGCGGTGGACATGCATGGCGACCATGTCCGTTACGGATGGTTGCTCGCCCTGATCTTTGCCTGGCTCCTGCATGCGCTTACAGCATATCGCCATTCGTTCAAGAGGGCGGAATACAAGGCGGTGGTGGTTTTGACGGTGTTCATCGCCGGCTATCTGCACCTGCTGGCCTCTAAGACAGGCCTGCTCGGTTTGTATCTGTCGATCGGGATATGGGCCATCTTTCATCGCCGAAAGGCCTGGGTGCGCTGGATGACGGGAGCTACCCTGCTTCTGCCGGTGATAGCCTGGTTCGTGCTGCCGACCTTTCGGAACCGCTTGAAGTTTATCCTGTGGGACTTCCAGCATTACACCCGCGGGGGGTATACGGAGGGACTCTCCGATACGCCCCGGGTGCTGTCTTTCGACGCCGGATGGCAGTTGGTGTCTGAACATCCCTGGCTGGGGACGGGCTTCGGCGACCTGCGACGCATGATGAACGACTGGTACGGGCAGCACGCCCCGTTCATGAAGGAATACGAGCAGCTGCTCCCCAGCAATGAAGTGCTGCTGCATGCCGCGGCGGCCGGAATTCCACTTACGATCCTCTTCCTGATCGTGGTGCTGGCTCCTTTTCAATTGTCCGGATACCGAAATTCCTCCGCCTGGATCAGTTTTCACGCCCTCGCACTCGCAGGTTTTATGTATGAGATCGGCCTGGAAACCCAGTATGGCATCTTCATCTATGCATTCCTCGGCTGCTGGGCATGGCTTTTTATGGGCAGGACTGCAACGATTGAGAAAACAAATGTCCCAGATCAGAAAACCACCCGGTCATGATGAATTTTATCCCTGTTTTCCCATTGTCCATGGTCGTGTATCCCGGCGAAGCAATGAACCTGCACATCTTCGAACCCAGGTATCGACAACTTATCCGGGAATGTTCGGAAGCGGGCAAGCCCTTCGGGATTCCTGTGGTGATGGATAACAGGTTGAGGGAACTGGGGACACTTGTAGAGGTCACGGAGATCTCCAAAACCTATGATGATGGGAAGATGGACATCCGCTGCCGGGGAATCTCCGTATTCCGGTTGATGGAGTTCATCGCCGAAGTACCCGATAAGTTGTACAGCGGGGCCATTGTGGACTATCCCGCAAATGACCTGACGGCCAGACCCCGACTGATACAAAAGGTGAAGGATGGCCTCCTGCAATTGCATGCCATGCTGAAAATCTCCAAACCTTTGCCAGATAAGGGGGATGATCTGTTATCTTACGACCTGGCCCACCATATGGGACTGCCGCAGACTGCGGAATACGAACTGCTGGCTCATTTTGATGAGCGGCAGCGGCTTGAACTGCTCAGGCGTCACCTGCAAAAGGCATTGCCCATTGTGATCGGCATGGAGGCGTTGAAAGAGCGTGTAAAACTGAACGGACATTTCAGGGATCTGTCGGGACTGGGCTTTAATATAGAAGGAACCAAGGATTGAACATCAGGCCATCAAACAAATGGAACGCATGAAGACGCTCTGCCTCGACTTTGGGAACACGCGATTGAAATACGCCCTCTTCGAACAGGATCGCCTGCTCGAATCCGATGCCCTGCCTGACGGTCATCCGGATACCATGCAGATATTGTTGCAAAGACTCCGTCCGGAGAAGACGATCTTATCCTCCGTGATCAATCATGATCCGAATACGGAAGCCCTGCTGGCAGGATCCTGCCAGTTTCACCGTCTTTCGCATGAGACGAAACTGCCCATCACGGTGCCCGTCGGTAAACCCGAGGAAATGGGTGCCGACAGGCTGGCCCTGGCGGCGGCAGCGGTTCATTTCTATCCTGGAAAGAATAATCTGGTGATCGGGCTGGGTACGGCCATCACCTATAATTTTATCAACCAATACAATCAGTTCATCGGAGGAGCCATCTCTCCGGGCATGGAGATGCGGTTCAAATCCCTGCGTGATTATACCGCCTTGTTGCCCCTGGTCAGTAAAGCATGGGATTTTCCACTGGTCGGCTATGATACCCGAACCAATATCCTGAGCGGGGTCGTCATGGGTATGGCCAAAGAGATCGACGGAATGATTGACGCTCATGCCGAAAAATATGACAACTTTAACGTGGTCTTAACCGGGGGTGATAACGGCTATTTTGCAGGCCTGTTAAAAAATAGGATATTTGCCGACTCCGATTTTTTATTCAAAGGCCTGTATGCAATCAGCGAGACCAATAACAAACTGTAAAAGAGCTCTTCAACTGTCGTCGGTTCTGCTGATATCCTCGTTGGCCATAAGGGCCCAGGAGAACTCCCCCTACTCCCGATTTGGCTTGGGAGATCAATTGTCTGGCCAGAACATCCTGAGCCGGTCAATGGGTGGACTCTCCATTCCTTACAACGACTATCAATCCGTCAACTTCATCAACCCGGCCAGTTACGCCCGACTAAAGGTGACGACCCTGGACGTAGGGGTTGACATCAGCGAGCGCACGCTTCGAACGACTGAGCCTGTTCAGAAATACACGTCCAGGTACATGATCCCCAGCTACGTGCAGCTGGGCATGCCTCTGAGCAAGAAGGGGCATTGGGGTTTGAATCTCGGCATGCGCCCGTTAAGCCGCATCAACTATAATCTCAGATCCAGCGGCAGACTGAGCGGGATAGACAGTGTGGCGTACAATTTCATCGGTAACGGAGGATCCTATCAGGCCTTCATTGGGACGGGCATCGGTACTAAGAATTTCTCTGTCGGGGTGAATGGCGGCTACCGCTTTGGCAACAAGCTCTACAATACCCGGGTAGTGATCCTCAACGACACGGTCCCTTATCAGAAAACAAACTCTGCGGATACCACCCGTTTTGGCGGACTGTTTCTGGAAGCCGGTCTTCTTTGGAGGATCCATCTGGGTAAAAAGAGTTGGCTACGCATAGGTGCCAACGGAAGCCTCAGCAACAAGCTCAGTGCAGTCCGAGACATTTCACGCGAAACATTCGAGTTCAGCGCCACCAATGGCGTGGACGTTCTCGACAGCGTATATAAAGCCACCGGAGAAGAGGGTACGATCATCTATCCCTCCAGCTATGGCTTCGGTCTGATGTTCGAGGTAGAGGACAAATGGGGCATTGGTGCGGAACTGAACAATACCGCCTGGAGCCAATACCGTTACTACGACAAGCCCGATAACCTGCGCGACAGCTGGACCTTTCGTCTAGGCGCACAATTGTTGCCCAACATCACAGGAAAGAGTTACTGGTCGAAAGTGGCTTACCGGGTAGGGTTTTCTTATGGACCGGATCCGATCTCAGTCGCAGACCTGAATCAATACCTGATATCTGCGGGAGTTTCCCTGCCGGTGCGTCGCAACTTCTACACCAATCAATTCACCAGCATCAACTTTGCCATCGAAGCAGGGGCCAGGGGCAACAAGAACCTGCCGATGCGTGAAAGCCTGTTGAGGCTGTCCATGGGACTCAACCTGAGTGATCTTTGGTTCAACCCTCGCAAATACGATTGATGCATCATGAAAGTTCGCATCTTTCATAAGCTACTCATATTGGCAGCCCTCAGTGGCTGCCTTTTCTTTCCCTCCTGTTCGAATGACGTAGAGCAGGTCAATGCATTCTTCCAGCAGAAGACAGGTGTTGACGAGGCGGTGGACATGGAAAGTTATATGAGCCAGGGAGGACGCATGAAGGCGAGGCTCAGATCTCCGCTGATGCTCAGGTATCAGGATACCCTGCCCCGGATGGAATTCCCCAAATCCCTGCATGTCGATTTCTTCGACTCTACGATGCAGGTGCAAAGCCAGGTCGACGCCAGATTTGCCCGCTATCTGGAAGCGCAGAACCGGATCCTGCTCAAAGACAGTGTGCGCGTCTTCAATTTGCAGGGAGACACGCTATTCTGCCAGGAGTTATGGTGGGAACAAAATGCGATGGAATTTCATACCGACAAGCCGGTCCGCATACATCGCCCGGGGATGATCATCAATGGCGTCGGCCTGAAGGCCCCGCAGGATTTCAAGACCTTCACGATCTTCAGCATCACCAACAGCATTCTGAGGGTAAAGGATGCAGGACTGGGAACCACTGCCGACAGCACGGCTCCGGCAGCGGTTCCGACCAATGTGCGGTAATAGGAATTTCAATACCGGGAATCGAACAGGTTCTCGTCCGCTATGTTTAATTTCGGATATCCAACAAAACACAAACTATCGACGATGGAATACAGGTACATGGGCAGAACCGGCCTTCAGTTGAGCGTGCTATCCTATGGCAGCTGGGTAACCTTTCACAAACAGATCGAGGACAATACGGCGGATCGGCTGATGGGACTCTCCTATGACGCGGGGATCAATTTCTTCGACAATGCCGAAGGCTATGCCTATGGCCAGAGTGAACTGATGATGGGCCGTGTACTGAAACTGAAGAACTGGGACCGCAGCTCTTATGTGGTGTCCAGCAAGGTCTATTTCGGCTGGCGCGATCCCAACAAACCAAACCAGACCGGATTGAGCCGTAAACATGTCTTCGAGGCCTGTCATGAGGCCTTGCAAAGACTGCAGCTCGACTATCTCGACCTGTTCTTCTGCCATCGTCCGGATCCGAACGTGCCGATCGAAGAGGTGGTATGGACGATGCACAACCTCATCCAGCAGGGGAAGGTCCTGTACTGGGGCACCAGCCAGTGGAGCGGTGCAGAGATCATGGAAGCCCATCGGGTTGCGCAGCAGTACGGATTGATCGGACCTGTGATGGAACAGCCTCAGTACAACATGTTCGAACGCTACAAGGTGGAACTGGACTACAAGCCGGTCTATCAGAATGTCGGTCTGGGCACCACCATCTGGAGTCCGCTGGCCGCTGGGTTCCTCACCGGAAAGTACCTGGATGGCATTCCGTCAGATTCACGGCTGGCGATCGAGGGCTTCGACTGGCTGAAAAATCGCTGGCTGCAGGAGCAGAAGATCGATAAGTTGAAAAAGCTGATGGCGCTATCCAACGAACTGGGTGTTTCGATGGCTTCCCTCGCCATCGCCTGGACGATCCGGAACCCGAATGTGACCACGGCCATTTTGGGGGCTACGAAGGAAGGACAGTTGACAGAAAACCTGAAGGCGCTGGATGTATTGCCCCTGCTCAGTCCTGAGGTAATGAACAGCATTGAAGGCATCCTGCAGAACAAGCCGCACATGGATCTTTCCTGATGTCGGCAGGTACTGATATTTCCATACGTTTCAATCAAACACCATGACATTCAAGGGTCGTACCGCCTTCATCACAGGAGCCAGTCGGGGTATTGGCAGAGCCATCGCACTAAAACTCGCTTCTGAAGGAGCCAACATCGTCATTGCCGCCAAATCGGTCGAGGAAAATCCGAAACTGGGCGGTACGATCCACTCTGTAGCCGCCGAGGTAGAAGGCCTCGGATCCCGTGCGCTGGCAGTAGCCTGCGACATTCGTTTTGAGGACCAGATACAGGCGGCCGTAGATCAGGCAGTCTCCGCCTTCGGCGGGATCGACATCCTGGTGAACAATGCCTCAGCAATCTCGCTGACCCGCACGGAACAGACGGAGCCCAAGCGATATGACCTGATGCATGACATCAACGTACGCGGGACCTTCATGGTCAGCCGGGCCTGCATCCCACAGCTTCGGAAAGGTGTGAACGCGCACATCCTCAACCTCTCCCCTCCGCTGAATCTCGACCCGAAATGGTTTGGCAATCATCTCGCCTACACGATGAGCAAGTACGGCATGACGATGGTCGCCCTCGGACTGGCGGAGGAATTGAAGAAGGACCGTATTGCCGCCAACGCACTCTGGCCGAAGACGACCATCGCCACGGCCGCCGTTCAGAACCTGCTGGGCGGGGAGATGTTGATGAAAATGAGCCGCACACCGGAAATCATTGCTGACGCTGCCTTTCACATTCTCAAGCGCCCTTCAGGCAGCTGCACGGGTAAATTCTTTATCGATGAGGACGTGCTGGCAGAGGAGGGAATCACTGATCTCTCAGGGTATTCCGTTGTTCCGGGTGCTATGCTTTATCCGGATCTTTTTCTCTGAAGCATTTTTTACAGTTGCTGCGTGCTGCGTCGATTGCCGATGACGCCCTGAAACCTGCATACGGGGTTCAGATGATAGCGAATGCCATCAGGTGTTTTATACGACACCCGCAGATAGGTGTCTGCGAGCAGGATGGGGAGGCTGATGGCTGATGTACTGTCTGCCTGCCAGCGAACGACGCCACCCTGTCCGGTAACCACGACATCCGAGACGATTTTGTCGAAACGAACCCGAAAAAGGGAGGAATCGGCCGAAACGGAGATAATTGAAGGGCTTGCCGCCTTAAGCATGGCGATCTTCTGAGCGAAGGACATGGTTGTATCCTGGGGGATCTGCACGCCAATGGTGCGACCTTCGCGCAGAGACCGAAGGGCCTGTGCACGGGTCCGGTCAGGTGCGTGGAGCAGGGTGGCGAATTTGCCGACCGCCCGGCGATTGCCTGCATTATGCGTGTCATCATTCCCGACGATGAACACCATATGTCCGTTGGAGAGGGCCGTATCCCAGTAGTGGAAGGCATTCTCGTAGGAGTTGATCACTTCCATGCAATCGTAGTTGTACAGAAATTTCATATCGGCAGGATTGTATCCAATGCGCATAGCCGGGTGGTTGACCACGACTACATTGCCGGTATCTGCAGAAAGCATGTCAAGCATGTGCTGACGGTTTGCCAGGGTCTGCGGGAAGAGATAATCCTTCCATACCGACCGCTCACTTCCGACCACCAGCTGGTGGGCCTTGGGCAGGTTCAGCCCGTGTTCGTATGCCGTGATATAGTTCGGTGCCCCCTTCCCATAGTCACTGATTTTCTGATATTCGGAGATCAGGTGGAAGCCATATCCCATGGAGTCATAGGCTTCATGTACGTCTTTTGCATCACCTTTTCCGTTGGTGAGTCCGAACCAGGAGCTCGTATGGGCGTGCATATTTGCCAGCGTCCATGCTGAAGGCTCATATCCCTCATAGGGATTGTAGAATGTTTCGCCTTTGAACGGTCCGGGGGACTCGAACCGGTAGTCCGGGCATAGAATGTACTGATCGATCAGCAGCCAGGCCAGGATGCCGGGGATTAGGAATAGCAGCGCCCTTTTCAGCATGTGATGTATTATGCTGCAAAGGTACGGAGATCGGAAGGGGCTTGGCCTCAGATCAATATCTGGCGATTCGTTTTAACATCAAGCCAACTCAACGGCCCGTTGGTGTTCGATATGCCTCTATCACCCGCGCCCATGCGTTATCCGGCGTTTTCCCGGGTGGATTTCCTGACGCCAGGGCGCGTACCCATCCAAAGGCTTGAGCGTGCTGCGGATGGCGTGCTTCCTGTGTTTTCATCCATGTATCCCAGTCGAAGGCGTTGCCGGTGGCTTCGGCCGCCCATTTAACGACGAGGTGGTTTACCGGCTGGAAGTTGGCAACGGTGTTCTGTATTTCGGGTACGAAATCGAGGATCCGTGCGTGCAACTTTGCAGCATCCTGTGTCCTGCCGAGGTCTTTCAGGCAGACCGAGGTCAGATATTGTTCCAGCCTGCTGTCGATGTCTGCGTCATAGGGTTTTCCGACACCGAGGTTTTCGGGCCATTTCCCGGCCGCCTCGATGAAGGACAGTGCTTCCTTGGGGCGCTTCCGTCCGAGGGCGTCGATGGCCTGCATCATCTTTGCCTCCCAGTAGAGCGCACGGCCTTCGGTGGCGCCTTCGAAGGGAATGATGTTCATTTTTGCAAGCCGGGCATCGCAATCACGATAGCGTTTATTGAGCAACAAGGTCTTCGCATGGAGCATGTCGATGATATAGGAGGGCTTGCCTGTCTTGAGATAGGCTTCCGTAACAGCCAGGGCAGCGACTGCATCGTTTTGTGCGATGTGGTGCTGGGCCAGCATCTTCGGATAGCGCCATTCGGCGGGGTCGAGGCTCATGGCACGGCGAAGATCCCTTTCAACAGTGGCTGCATCAGTTTTCAGCCATTGCGCCCGCAGGGCGTAGAATGGCGCGTAGTCGGGGCGGTCTCCCAGGGATTTCACCAGGGTCGTCGCTTCGGCAAATTGAAGTTTGTCGTGCAGCAGCAGTGCCAGGTAGTAGGCAGGTTTCCAATCTGTGCTGTTGCGGACCGCCCAGCGCAGTACCGGAATGAGTTCCGTTCGGAAGGGAAAGACCATGGCGGGCGACAGCGTTTCAAGTCGAGAGAGGGCCGCCGTCTTTTTTGCGGGATCGTCGCGGTCAAGCCAGGCCAGCCAGGCAACTGCCTGCGGATTGGACGTCAATGTCGACAGCAGTGCACGCCCTTGAGCCTCTTCTCCGATGCTCAGGTAGAAGGTGGCCAGTTCGAGGATGCTCTCATCCGGGAGTTCTCCCTGCAGGCGGAAAACGGGGTCCTGTTTTCCGGAGGCTGAAAGGGAGCGTTCCCACATCACAAAGGGGTCCAGTGGCTGGCTGGCTTCCAGGCGGTCGAGCTCTGCTTTTGCAGCGGCCGGATTCCGGAGATGCCGGTAGGCGATGATTTTCAACTGTGCGGCGACGGCATCATGCCGATTGTAATCGGTGGCCTTCTCCGCATATTCAAGAACTTCCTTCCACCGGCGTTGTCGGGCATGCAGGCGGGCGGTTTCCACGAAGGCGGCGGATCGGTATTCGAGGCTTTGGGAGGAAAGGGCGAAGCCATCGTAAGCATCTGCGATATGACCGGTCTGGACGGCGCTCAATCCATAGTAGTAGTTGGCGGCGCCGTGATGTGCATCGATGGCAAGTGCCCTGCGGCTGAGTTTAAATGCGGTTTCCGGATCGCCGTTGCGAAGCAGTAGCTGTGACATGCGCACCAGTCCCTCGATGTGGTTAGAATCCAGTACCAGCGCCTGTTTCAGCTTTTCTACAGCTTCGCGGAAGAGTTTCTGATCCATCAATTCCTTTCCCATGAGGGTGAGTCCGGCGGCGGATGTCCAATCAAATTTGGCGGGGGCATCGAAAGGACGGGATAGCTGTTGATGGTCGGGCGATGCTTCCCATTCAAGGTGCTGGTTTTCGAGGGTGATGGACAGATCAACGGCGGATCCGTTCCAGCGCATGGAATCCGCGATGGTGACAAGTGGTTTGGCGTCGATGCGGCGGCGGAGCAGTTCTCTGTCTTTCTCTCGGATCACGAGTTCGTCTGTGAAGAAGGCTACGGGCGAGCAGTACCACTTCAGCCAACCATCTTCCACCCGCAGATTAAGGGCTGCGTCGGCATTGGCAACGACCATGCCGCGTGTGCGGTTGACCGGATACCAATGTTCCGTCCACTTATCGGTTGCATGTGGTGTGAATCCGTGATGTTTGAATGGCGTGAAGGAACTCGCCTGTGCATTCTGATTGAACAGCCTGCCGGATTGGATTTCAGCGTATTGTCCGTCTGTATCGGTCAGGATCTTCTCCCAGATCATACCTTGTCGGGACAGGCCCCATATCCATATCTTCCTGCCTGGTTTCTCATCGTACGGAGCGTATCGCACCATCCCGAATCCGTCGTCGTGCCAGTAGGCACCGAAGAAATCCGTGAGTCGCCCTGAGACATGATATGACTTGTACATTCCGAAGTCATTCTGCTCATAGAACTGCAGGTCCTTACCATTCTGCTCGTGTTTGGGCCAGGATGAATGTTCTCCATCATGCCCGATGTACCGGGTGCCGGGGAAAATGAATTCAAGATTTCCGGCGGTTTTGATGCCCGTGTTCATCCAGTGGTAGTATGGCTGCTCGAGGCCTGTGGGGTTCTGCCAGATGGAGCGGGTCGTGAAGCTGGCCTTGTCTTTGGGCAGGTGGACTTCCATCTGCCAGCGGGTGCGGGTGAGGAGGTCGAGCACCCCGACATAACAGCTGACGCTGCCATCCGGATGATTTCTAACCTGATAATTAACAGGGGTAGCGCAGTTAGGGGTGTGTCCGATGATGCCGTAGTTGGGCTCGATGCCGCCGCTCGTCCAGGGTCCGCGCATGGCGACATCCCGGAATTTCACGACACTATTAGCGTAGATATATGGCTTGCCGGTGGTCTTGTCTATGGCCGACCAGATCTTTCCGCCAACCTCGGGTAGTATGATCACGCGGATATAGTCGTTCTCCAACTCCACCACATTCCATTCTTTATTTATGGGCTGTTGTGTAAATCCATCAAACCTATGATAGGGATAGATCGCAGTCTGCGAAGGAACCGGATCCGGATCTGAGAACGGATAGGTGACAAAGGTTTGTTTGTACTCCCTCGCCCTGGAAGGGGATTGTGCGATGAGGCTGAAGGGCAGACAACAAAGTGTAAGGAGTTGGATGACGGCAGGCAGTCGCATGGCAGAGTTTATGTCTGAATATACTAATTTTTCGGGGAGACCACCAAAACCCTCCAAGAGTCAGGGACTCTCCAAGAGTGGGGGTACTCTCCAAGAGTTAGGGACTCTCCAAGAGTGGGAGACTCTCCAATAGTGGGCAACTCTCCAAGAGTTGAGGACTCTCCAAGAGTTGAGGACTCTCCAAGAGTTGGGTTTTCGTAAGGACAAACATGAGAGATTGTTCCCGTAAATGACCAGTTGACTCTCAAACAAGGTATTATCGCACATTGTACAATGCGGCGCTCGGTGGCAGGCGCCGGATCAGTCTGCGGGTGAGCCCAGGGCGGCGGGCGGCGATGTTCACATGCTCATAGGGATCTGTGAGATGATCGTATAGTTCAATGTCTGGCTTTTCCACCCGATAATAACGGGTCAGACGATATCGGGAATTTCGCATGGTCACCCCACGGTTGAAGAAGCCAAAGGCCTGGCGATGGTGACGGGATATTGAAAAAAAACCTGACCGTGGCAGTATCACCTTGCCTTCCAGGGAATCCGGCGCTGGCAAATGACATAGCGACATAAGCGTCGGATAGATATCAATTGAGCTTACGACATGATCACTGACAGAACCCTTACGGATACCGGGTACAGCCATGATGAGCGGACTCCGCAACGACCATTCACTGAGGGTGTGTTTACCCCAAACCCGGTGATCACCCAGATGCCAGCCGTGATCGCCCCAGAGAATTACAATCGTATTCCGCTCCAGTCCAGACGCACGCAGGGCATCCAGCAATTTCCCGATCTGGGCATCTACATAACTGACTGATGCCATGTAGCCATGCCGAAGCTTTCGCGCATAATCCTCGCTGAGTGTACCCGACAGTGAAGCCTTTGCTTCGCCGCGCCGATACGCATTGAATTCTCCGCTGGCCTGCAAACTGGCGGGATGCACCCCTTCTGGCAATCCCGGATAAGGCACAGGTGGAATCTCACGCGGGTCGTACAAATCCCAGTAACGTTTCGGAGCGTTGAATGGCAAATGCGGCTTGAAGAATCCTACACCCAGGAAGAAAGGCTTTCCCCGTGATGCCAACTCACCGATCTTTTCCACAGCGCGCGCCGCTGTCAAGCCATCCGGATATCCTTCATCCGTGACATCCGCGGCTTCGTAGGGCTTTACCTCTCCCTTGAGGGCATTGCGGTTGGTGCCATCTGCATACCCAAAAAAGGCATTCCATCCGGTCTTCCACTTGCCCGGGTTGAAAAATAAATCATCCCAACTATTCGGAAGTTCACGACGCTCACTTACGGGATCGAGATACTTGTATACATAACCATCTGTGGAATGACTGATCTTTCCGATCCCCACCGTGTAGTACCCGTTCCTTCGAAACTGCTCAACAAAAGATTCCGGATCTGCCGAACGATCACCACTGCCGATGCCGGACCTGTGTTCCATCACCTCATTGGTGAGATCCTCCGGTTTTCGTGGAAGCCTACCCGTTAGTAACGCAGCACGCGATGCGCCACATGTTGGTACCACCACGTAATGCTTGTTGAAGACAGCGGATCGCGCTGCGAGTCTGTCGATATTGGGTGTCTTCGCATATGCGTGACCGTAACATCCCAGCTCAGGCCGGAGGTCATCCACCATTATGAACAGTACGTTGGGACGGTTCTTATCAGACGATTGTATCTGAGCTGATGCGACGAATGATGAAGTTGCAATGAAAAAGATGATCCAAAATAAATATGAATTCAGATCGATCTTCTTCAATTGGATTCCTGGTAATGTTTTCAAATTGACCAAATCAAAGTTTTCTAATCTTGCTCATATCATCCAGCACCCAGACACCCCGGCCATAGGTGGCAATCACCAGCTGGCCATCACGAGGATGAATGTACAGGTCCTGCACGGACACGGAAGCTGGCAAGTTAGCCTTCAAAGAGCTCCATGTCCTCCCCTGATCATTGCTGACATATACGCCCATGTCCGTACCTGCATATAGCATTCCCTTCACCACGGGATCCTCGCGCACCACGTTAACGGGTGCTGACGGTAATCCATTACCGATGTCTTGCCATGTCTCCCCGCGATCTGATGAAAAATAAATATAAGCACGGCTTTCATCCTCCCGGCGATTGCTCAACGTGAGATAAACCATCGATGCGTCATACTTGGAAGCTACAATCCTTGACACATGTGCATTTTGGGGAATACCTGTCATCGAGGGCTTCCAGGCTGCGTCCGGAGCACCCTGCTTCCATACTCGGCCGTCGTCAGTCCCAACGTAAAGCAGTCCCTTAACAAGCGGTGACTCATCGATCGCGGTGATTGCCTGATGATTGATTGCATAAGGCGTACGACCCATCTTTAATGTATCATTGTAAGTCAGGTCCCCGCTGATACGCTTCCAGGTCTTGCCCTGATCCGTCGAGCGGAAAAGATACTGAAAACCATGATAGATGGTGTTCGGGTCATGAGGCGACAGCATTGTATAGGCCAGCCATTCCCCACGATGCACCTGCTCCCCTTCTACACGCTTGGGATAGATATTTGTTGAACGGATGGAGTCCGGTTTGGAGAGATCGCTGCGCATCAGTCTTCCGTAAAAACTGGAGGCATAAACGATGTCCGGTGATGTGGGGTCTATGGCGATGATGGTGCCCTCGCCCCCCGGTGCAGAAGTCCAGCCTTGCTGATCCTTTTTAGGGTGATCGTAATCGCTAGTGACCAATCCCTTGAAGGATCCCTCGTCCTGAACGGAGCCAAAGACCGTGTGAGGCGTGCGCATATCCCAAGTCACGTTATAGAACTGCGTCGTGGGAATTTTTCGGAAGAAATTCTTCCACCGTGCGCCTCCATTATATGACACCACGACACCTCCGTCGTTGCCGTTGATGATGTACTTTGTATCCGTCGGATCGATCCATAGTGCATGATGGTCGCCATGGGTTCGGTCGCTCTCCTTGTCGGTTGACCGCATGATGGTGAATGTCTTCCCTCCATCGACCGACTTCGCGAGGGGTACGCCCATAATGTACACGACTTCCGGATCCACAGGATCGACGCGGATCTGACCAAAAACCCATCCGTAGGTACCGGCAAATCTTTCCAACTTATCATCCTCTGTACTTACCTTCTGCCAGTTTTCCCCCTTGTCGTCGCTGCGATATACTTGTACGCCAAAGGGGATGACCTGAATGGGTCGTCCGTAGGGATCCAACTCACCGGGGCGGGGTTCGCGCTTCGATGTGTGGTTGTCGACATAAGCATATACCCGATCTGGTTTCGATGGGGCGAAGGCGATACCGATGCGGCCAGTGAACTTCGTGTGTGGCAGACCGTTAGTGATGATCTTCCATGTACGTCCGCCATCGATGGTCTTGTACAGATGATCACCATCTTCCGGGACGGGGTCGCTCCACCTGCGTCGGATGCGATTCCACATGGATGCGATGATGACATCCGGGTTGGAGGGATCCATCGTCAGGTCGATGGCGCCGGTCTTGTCATCCTCACCCAGCACGCGTTGCCAGGATTTACCGCCATCTTCCGTGTAGTACACGCCCCTCTCCGGGTTGCGACTCCACTCGTTGCCACCGGCGGCCACCCAAACCTTTTCAGGGTTTCGGGGATGCACGATGATCCGTGCTATCGTTCCTGAATTTTCCAGACCGATATGCTGCCAGTTTTTACCACCGTCAGCAGAACGATACATACCTGTGCCTGGCAGGGATGCCCGGAAGATATTCGCTTCGCCAGTGCCTACATAGATGATGTCTGGGTTTGATGGAGCCAGCCTGAATGCGCCGATCGACTGGGTTGCCTGTGCATCGAAAAGCGGGGTCCAGTTTTCACCGGCATCCGTCGTCTTCCAGAACCCGCCGGTGGCAAAGGAGGCAAACATGATATTCCGGTTGCCGGGAATGCCCGCCACTTCTGTAACGCGGCCGCTGATGTGATCCGGGCCGATGTTGCGCCAGCTGATGTCCTTGTACGGTGACGCTTTCGCCAGGGCTTGATGCCTTGCAAATGCCTCAAAGCGGAAAGATCCGGTCGTTGGAACAGATTGTGCGAAGACGCCGGCCATCATGGAGGCGGACGCGGCGAGGATGAGGGATGACAGGCGGATGATACGCATCTGAGAATAGTGGATTGGAAAATTTCTGAGGGAAGATCCCCGCACATGAAGATAACACCCTTACCGATATTCGCCGTATCGGGGATTGCGGCTATTGTTGAGGTATGTCAAAAAATGCGACCAATAAACCCTTGGAGGGTACCCCCACTCTTGGAGAGTTGCCGGCTCTCGGAGCGTCCTCAACGCTTGGAGAGTACCCCCACTCTTGGAGAGTTGCCGGCTCTCGGAGCGTCCTCAACGCTTGGAGGGTACCCCCACTCTTGGAGGGTTACCCAACGCTTGGAGGGTTACTATGGCAACCAGGCAAGCATGAAATATGACGATAGTCTGCTAATATTGTTCCTCAAATATGATTTTGACCATGAAGAAAATACATATCCTTTGTTTCTGCCTGACTGCCCTGGTGAACGCGGCTTTGGCTCAACGTAAGCCGGTCGTCCCGGCCACCGACCTGGTGAAACGCGCGGCGATGGACAACCTGCAGAAAGGATATGAGCGCTACCGGGATATTTCTCTGCGGATATGGGAGCATGCAGAGCTTGGCTACAAGGAAGTGAAGAGTTCCGCCCTGCTGCAGGAAAGCCTTAAAAACGCGGGTTTCAGGGTAGAAGCGGGCGTAGCCGGCATTCCTACAGCTTTTGTGGCCAGTTACGGAAGTGGATCACCGGTCATCGGCATCCTCGCAGAATATGATGCCCTGCCGGGGCTGTCGCAGCAGGCGGCTACGGAAAAAATGCCGGCTTCGGGCCGTACTTCCGGACACGGTTGTGGCCACCATCTGTTCGGCACCGCCTCCGTTGCCGCCGGCATCGAGCTGAAGCGTCAGCTCGAGCAGCAGGGCTGGAAGGGTACCATCCGCGTTTATGGTTGTCCCGCTGAAGAAGGTGGTTCCGGAAAAGTGTACATGGTTCGGGAAGGATTGTTTCGGGATGTAGATGCGGTACTACACTGGCATCCGGGCAGTGAGAACAGAGTGGCACTGGATGGCGCGCTGGCGAACAAGTCTGCGAAATTCCGATTCTATGGCAAAGCTGCCCATGCCGCCGCCTCCCCCGAACTTGGGCGTTCCGCGCTGGATGGCGTCGAAGCCATGAACCACATGGTGAATATGATGCGTGAGCACATCCCTTCAAATGCGCGTATCCACTATGTGATCACGCAGGGCGGCAAGGCGCCGAATGTCGTGCCCGACTTCGCGGAAGTTTACTACTATGTCCGCCACCCGGACAAGGATGTTGTGGTGAATATCTTCGACCGGGTCGCGCAAGCCGCGACGGGAGCTGCCCTGGGCACAGAGACCCAGATGAAATTCGAGATCATCGGCGGGACGCACGACCTCTTGGTAAATCGCAGTCTATCCGAAGCCTTCCATAGGAACCTCGTACTCGCGGGAGGCGTGCAATACACAACACAGGATCTGGCCTTTGCAGAAGAGATCAGGAAGACCTTCCCCGGGAAAGTTCCTCCTGTTGCCGAAGCAGCCGAGATCAAAGCGTTTGATGCGCCCGATGACATGGCGCCCGGCTCGACCGATGTGGGTGATGTCAGTTATAATGTACCAACAGCCGGCATCGGTGCGGCCACCTGGGTGCCTGGCACACCCATGCACAGCTGGCAAGCCGTGGCCTGCGGTGGAACGGAGATCGGCACCAAGGGTATGATGGTCGCTGCAAAAGCCCTCACCAATATGGGCATCGAGCTATTCAATGATGCGGCCCTGATCAAACGTGCAAAGGATGAGTTCCTTCAAAAGAAAGGTGCATACCAATACAAGGCCCTGCTGGGAGACAGAAAGCCGGCGCTGGATTACCGGGATTGATGCCCGCTGATCCAGTGCCGGCTTTGGAATCAGGATTGGATCACCGCATGAATTCCGCGGGCATCTCCTTTTTCAGCAGATTCCGGTAGATGAACATATTATTCTCATTGGTCGAATGCGCCATCTGTGCGCCCGGCCATCCGTGTCGTCCGCCGGGATAGACCATGAATTCGAAATGCTTGCGCGTCTCCTGCAACTTTTTGACCAACTGCATGCTGTTCTGCATGTGCACATTGTCGTCCATCGTGCCATGGTAGATACGCAGCAGTCCCTTATATTTTCCGGTATGCGTCATGACGGATCCCTGTTTGTATCCTTCCGGATTCTCGGCAGGAGTATCCATGAACCGCTCGGTGTAATGCGTGTCATATAACTGCCAGTCAGTCACGCTGCCGCCGGCCAGCCCATGCGTGAAATAGCCGGCTCCGGCCGTAAGGGCCATGCAGGTCATGTATCCGCCATAACTAAAGCCGGCAATGCCCACGCGTGCGGGATCTGCCCCTTTCGTGTGCAGCCATTTCACGATCGTGATCCAGTCCTTCAATTCCCACTGACCAAGGCTGCGGTGCATATAATTGATGCCGTTCTTCCCGAAATGCCCGCTGGCGCGATGATCCATCGCCACCTGTATGAGGCCTTCCTTCGCCCACCACTGCTGCGTACCATTGAGCTGCCAGCCATCACGAACAGTACCGGCATTCGGACCGCCATAGATGTTGATCATGAGGGGATATTTCTTCGACGGATCATAATCCAGCGGCCAGGTAATACGGACGGGCAATTGATACGATCCGTCTTCTGAAGGAACCCGAACGATCTCGGTCCTGGCCATGAGATACTTGTCGAAGGAGGCGCCCCTGCCACCGCCGAGCTCGCGCACGATCTTTCCTTTCGCATCCGCCACAGCCAAGCGATCCGGTTCACCGGCGTTGGAGTAAGTGGTAACAAAATACGAAGCCCCTGGAGAGGGCTGCACGCGGTGCGTGTACTCCCCAAAGGTTAAACGCTGCATCAGCTTCCCGTCGAAGGAGGCGACATAATAATCCGTACGGGCGGAGTTCTCGCGGCGGGCAGTAAACCAGACCCGCTTTTTGGTTTCATCCACATGCTGGATGGAGGTTGACCAGAAACGGTCGTTTGTAATGCGGCTCTGCAGTGCTCCGTCCATTCCGTGGAGATACAGATTATCCCATCCGTCCTGATCGCTCTGAAGGATGAAGCCCTTGCCGGAAGCCAGGAACTGCAGCCTGCCACCCTGGTCGTCGAGGTCTATCCAGGTGTTCTGGTGTTCTAGATATACTTCCTTTTTCGATCCGTTGGTAAGGTCCATGGCATAGATGCGCAGGGTGTCCTGACCGCGGTTCATCCATTGGATCCAAAGGGCCTGACCATCGGGCCGCCAGTAGGGCATTCCGAAGTATTGATCGGCCTTTTCATCGAAATCCGCCCACACGATCGTACCACCCCGCGGCGTTACCACACCGACACGCACTTCAGGATTCGGATCACCTGGCTTGGGATAGCGGGTGTTCTCCAGGAAGCCGTGCACGCCGGATTCATTGTAGAGCGGAAACATCGGGACGCGATGATCGTCCATCCGCATAAAAGCGATGTGGCGACTATCGGGGCTCCACCAAAAGGAGCGATAACGGGAGGCGCGACCGAGGATCTCTTCGTAGTAGATCCAGCTGGCCCATCCGTTGAGGATCAGATCGGATCCGTCGGTGGTCAGTCTTTGCTCCTGTTTTGATTCCAGATCGATGGTATAGAGATCGTTGCCTCGGGTGAAGGCCACATACCGAGTATCCGGCGAGAGGACGGGGTTCTGCTCACGTCCGGCTGTTTTTGTCAGTCTGACAGACGGCGCGGATCCATCGCGCACGAACAGATCATCCTCACTCACATATACTGACCGAACGGGGGCTTCCGCCTGCGGCGCCTTCATCTCATCGGTCGCAGGCATCTCTTTCCCGCTCTTGCAATCGAGTATCATCTTGCGTTGCGGAGAGTCGGGATGTGGGCGACTATTGATCAGGAGCCGACTGTCATCCAGCCAACCGACAACCTGAGGCAGTGGGGCGGTGATATCGGACGGAAGTCCGCGCAGGAGCTGGGCATCAGTGAAACGCTGCTGCGCCGGGAGCCTCGTGGCAGCCAGGGTAATCATGCCAAGGATTGGCACGATGAGAACATTCTTCATCTGAGTTGAGGTTATGGCGATAATGAATAAGAAGGTTACAAGTTACAGATTAATTTCGGAGGGTTACATCCATTTGCAACCCGGATTCCCCCCCTTCATTCAGATACACTTTTCCGGGCTTGTGAGGCACCCTGATGAACGGTGGCACACATGCATGAACGGGGGGCTTTGTTGTATTTTTATGAATAATGATTAACTTGAACGGAATCAAATCAACGATTGCACATGAAGCCAACCAGACTCTTCGATTGCATCGACTGGCAACTGGAGAATGCCCCACTCGATGACATGTTCTCCGCCAAGGAGGAAGGCGGTATCTGGAAGAAATACAGTACCCGGGAGGTTCGGGAAACGGTGGACAAACTCAGCGCAGGACTCATGCATCTCGGCATGGGCCCGAACGACGGAAGCATTGAGGGACGCGACAAGATCGCGGTACTCAGCAACAATCGTCCGGAATGGTTGATGCTGGACCTCGCCGTTCAACAGACCGGAGCGGTACTGACGCCCATCTACCCCACCATCAGCGTCTATGAACTGGAGTTTATCCTAAATGACGCCTCCGTAAAACTGGTCTTTGTCAGCGACCGAGACCTTTACTATAAGGTACAGAGCATCCGCGACAAGGTACCCACAGTTGCCGCTGTTTACACCTTCGACTATCTGCAGGAAGCCCTGCATTGGAAAGACATCCTGACCAAGGCCGATGATGAGAGCATGGAAAAGATGAAGGCACATCGCCAGACCATCCAGGGAGAAGACCTCTGCACCATCCTTTATACCTCCGGTACAACGGGCTTTCCCAAAGGTGTAATGCTCAGCCACCGAAACATCCTGAGCAACGTGCAAAATGTTGACGAAGTGTTCGACGCCATCGGCATTCGCCAGGGTGATCGCTCCCTGAGTTTTCTGCCGCTCAATCACATCTTCGAGCGGATGGTGTCTTACATATACATGTTCAAGGCCATCGCCATCTATTATGCCGAATCGCTGGATAAGATCGGAGATAATCTGAAGGAGGTTCAACCCACTGTCTTCTCCACCGTACCGCGACTGCTGGAAAAAGTATATGAGCGGATCATGGGCAAAGGCCAGGAATTGACAGGGATCAAGAAGAAACTGTTCTTCTGGGCTGTTGACCTGGGTAGCCGCTTTGAGGTGGGCAAGAAGATGGGCTGGTGGTATGATTTCCAGCTCGGCCTGGCCAATAAGTTGATCTTCAAGAAATGGCGCGAAGGACTGGGTGGCAATGTGAAAGCCATCGTAACCGGTGCTGCCGCCTGCCAGGTGCGACTGCTCAGGGTCTTCACCGCGGGCAACATAGTGATCATGGAAGGATATGGCCTGACAGAAACGTCACCCGTGATCAGTGTCAATAGATATGAGGCCGAAGGCAGGTGCTTCGGCACCGTAGGTCCGGTCATCAGAAATACTGAAGTCAAACTGGCGGAAGACGGAGAGATCTGCTGCCGCGGAGAGAATGTGATGCTGGGCTACTACAAGCGCCCGGATCTTACGGCTGAATGCATCGACCAGGACGGATGGTTCCATACGGGAGACATCGGCGTTTGGGTCGACAATAAATTCCTGAAGATCACCGACCGCAAGAAAGAGATCTTTAAGACCAGCGGAGGTAAATATGTGGCACCCCAGCCCATCGAAAACAAGATGAAGGAATCACCCTACATCGAGCAGATGATGGTTGTCGGTGCGGAACGCAAATTCGCCGGAGCCCTCATTGTGCCGTCCTTCCCGAATCTGAAGGAATGGTGCACGAAGAACGGCATTGCCGTTCAGACCAATGAGGATATGCTGAGCAATCCCCGCGTCATCGAACTCTTCAAGCAGACGGTGGAGAACTTTAACCAGCAATTCAACCATGTCGAACAAGTAAAGAAATTCGAACTGCTGAATACGGAATGGAATATAGACGGCGGAGAACTGACGCCCACCCTTAAACTGAAACGCAAGGTCATCATGGAGAAATACCGGGATGCTATCGAGCGGATCTATGCCTGATGATGATCATTTGAAATAAATAAACGGGGCGATGAAAATATTTTCATCGCCCCTTTTATTTATTTCGCGTGTATAACTGTCTTTCGGACCAGTTGAATATCAATCGGCTGCCCCGTAATTCTGTCCCGCCGGCATCCGGAACACACGGTTCTGCTGGAATCGCGAAAAAGCGGCGATATCCTCTGCATGCGTGCCTGCCCACATCTGATATTCGACAGCGTTACTGGCGGCTCCGAAAAGCCATTGATTGTAGGCCTCAAACAGTCCTTCCCGCAGCAGTTGCCGCTGCTGATCAATCAGGCGATGAGGATAGGTTATACCCGCGGTGTTGAACCATTCAAGCACAAACCTAGTACGGATCATGATGAGGCGGTTTACATCGATGCCCATGGAGGCGACCGGTGATTGGGCCAGCAGGGCTGCCTTGAATGCCTCTTCGAAGGGTGTCCGTTTGCGCAAATTCGACAATTTTGGGCCGGTCGGATTGGCATAGAAGTTTTTGTAAGCTTCCAGCAGCAGTTCCTTGACTTCAGCTGACCTCACGGAATAGGTGTCCATATTCAGAAAGATCTCTCCGTAAATCAGACTGCGCAGCATCTCTCCATTGGAAAAATAATAGCGGGCAGCGTGATAATAATTGGCGGGGAAAGAAGGGTCAAGCTGGATGCCTTTCTCCCATTGAGCCACAGCGGCTGCGCCATCCCTTCTCGCCTGAAGCATTTCGCCGTACTCTGCATTCAATGGTCCACTGTCAGGATACTTCTTGAGTGCCCTGCGGTACATCCTTTCACAGGCGCTGATCTCCGCAATAGCACGATAAATGTTGCCCGCGATCTGATAGGTACGGATCTCTGCATCGTCCCGTTCAGTGAGCGGCTTGATGATATCGATCCCCTTTCCGAAGTCGCGCTGCAGGTAATACACGTATGCGAGATCTGTCAGCAACTCCATGCTGCCCGGGGCCTGTTCAATGGCGCGATTCAGCACAATGACGGCATTGCCATAGTCACCCTGCCGCTGGAAGGCCATGGCGGTCTCGCGCATCTGCGATGCCGTCTGTTGCGCTGAAACCTGAAGAACGCTCAGGATCAACACCGTCATTACACACATCCTCCACCAGGTCGCGGATGTAAATGCATGAATAAAGGAATCCCTGCGGAAGTTTATCATATTTATATTCATTCTCTGATGAGATGAGTAAGCAGTCCGTCACGCAGCTTTGGCTCGAACCAGGTGCTCTTCGGCGGCATCACATTTCCGCTGTCGGCAATGTCGAACAATTGCTGGATCGTGACCGGATGAAGAGAGAAGGCCACGGCCATTTCGCCACTGTCCACACGACGTTCGAGTTCCGTCAATCCACGGATGCCTCCGACAAAATCGATGCGCTTGTCCGTACGCTGATCTTTGATACCCAGCAGCTTGTCCAATACATTATCCGACAGGATACTGACATCCAGGACGCCGATCGGATCAGTGGTAAAGGTGCCTTCTTTGGATTCCAATAGGTACCAGTGTCCTGCAAGATACATGCCGAACTGATGCAGATATGCCGGTTTCACTGCTTCGGAGTGATTGCTCACCTTGAAATCCGACGCCAATGCCGAGATGAAGGATTCAACGGAATATCCGTTGAGATCGCATACCAACCGGTTGTAGTCCATGATCCGAAGCTGGTCTGCCGGGAAAAGGGTGGTCAGGAAATGGGATGCTGCTGCTCTTTCTTCCTCCGGCAGGGCGGCCCTGACCTTTGCGGCGCTGGCGGCGCGGTGATGTCCATCGGCGATGTAGGTGAATGGGACCTGTTCGCTGAAGATGGAGGTGATGGTATTTACTACCTCCTGCTCATTCACCACCCAGACCGCATGTCCGATACCGTCTGCAGCGGTGAAATCATATGCGGGGGCGTGCGCAGCCATCCAAGTGTCCACCAGGGCATCCATGTCAGCTACCTGCGGGTAAGCCAGGAATACATTGCCCGTCTGCGCTCCGGAGATCGCGATGTGATTGATGCGATCCTGCTCCTTCTCAGGTCGGGTGAACTCGTGCTTCTTGATGATCCCTTGTTCGTAATCATCGACAGAGGAAACACAGACCAGGCCCGTCTGTGTGCGTCCATCCATGGTCAGGCGATAAATATAATAGCAGGGTGCGTCTTCCCGCAGGAGAATGCCCTGATCCCGAAGTGCACGGATATTCTCCCCAGCCTTCTCATATACGATCTTAGAATAGGCATGCACATTCGTCGGCAGATCGATCTCCGGCTTGGTCACATGGAGAAATGAATATGGATTGCCGGCAGCCTGCTCACGGGCCTCGTCACTATTGAGGACGTCGTAAGGCGGGGCGGCTACTTTTTCAGCAAATGTCGGGTCGGGACGGAGTGCCCTGAAGGGAGAGATATCACACATGTGGTTGGGTTGATTGAATTTGATCGTGCCGGTAATGACACTTATCCATGTTTTTGGGCGAAATATTTCATCAGATCGGTGAGGATTTTTACGCTTTCCAGCGGTAATGCGTTATACATGGAGACACGGAATCCGCCGACACTGCGGTGTCCCTTGATGCCTACCATTCGTTCGGACTTGCAGAGATCGAGGAATTCTTTTTCCAGTGCGGGGTCTTCCATCACAAACACAGCATTCATGTGGCTTCTGTCGGCCCGATCTACCGTGGGTCTGAGTATGGGTAAATCATCCAGCGTATCGTACAGGAGCGAAGCCTTTTGACGATTTATCGCTTCAATGGCGGCCAAGCCTCCCGTACGCTTCAACCAGCGCAGGGTGAGCATGCAGACATACACGGCAAAAACCGGCGGGGTGTTGAGCATGGAGCCATTTTCGATGTGCTTGCGATAATCCATCATGCCAGGCACCTTCCGGCAGTTCCGGCCCAGCATACCCTTATCGATGACCACCATGCACACACCCGCTGCGCCGATGTTCTTTTGGGCACCTGCATAGATGAAATCGAACCGGTTGAAATCCATCTCCCTGCTAAGGATGTCACTACTCATATCCGCCACCACGGGGACATTTGTTTCCGGAAATTCCCACATCTGTGTACCCTCAACCGTGTTGTTGGTGGTCAGATGAAAATAGGAAACATCTTCAGGTATCTGATATCCCTTGGGGATGTAGGTATAGTTGCGGTCCTTGGAACTGGCAATGATGTCCGCCTGTCCGTAAAGACGCGCCTCCCCGGCCGCCTTAGTGCCCCATGTACCACCGTCAAGATAGGCGGCCCGGCCATTTTCGGGCAGGAAATTCATCGGCACCTGAAAGAACTGGGTAGTGGCGCCTCCGTGCAGGAACATCACTTCCTTATCATCAGAGAGGTGCATCAGTTCTCGGGAAAGACTCAGCGCTTCCTGCATGACCGCCTCGAAAACGGGCGTGCGATGACCGACTTCCAGGATGGATAGTCCGGTGCCGTTGAAATCATGGATAGCTTCGGCCGCCTGTTCAAAGACTTCTGCGGGGAGAATACTGGGGCCTGCATTAAAATTGTGAACCATGCTGTAAGGGATGGCCACAAAATTAACTCAATAAAATCAATCGCATATCCTGCCCAGTGCTGCATCGCTGCGCCATCGCTGATCCAGGGCATCCCATGCCGCTGTGTCGGCGATCGTGAAAGCCATACCCGACAAGGCTTCCAGCGAAGGCTGACCGGCATCGACCCATGCTGTATACCAATAGGAGGCTACGGCAAATATCGAAGCCCGCATGCGTCGTTCGACCATGCCCTGAAGCAGGTGATGATAGCGGGCGGTATAGCCGCTCGAATACTGGCGGACAACCACCCCATTGCGCTGCTCGAATGCAAAACGGGCATCGGCGGGATACTGAGTGGCAAGCCTACGTTCCATGGCCAGTACCGTATCGGCTGCGGCACCGCTCTCCCAAACCCGGGCCCATATAAAATCGGTCGGACGATCCAGATAGGCAGCCCGGCCGATCACGAAATCAAAGGTCGATTCGGCAAACCGCTCCGGAATCCGGCTTTCCCAGAAACCATGGATGCCATGCTGCCCTGTTAATTGCCCGTTATGGTTCCGGCTGGCATGCAGCGGCACATGCGCATCCGAAATATAGTGTCCGATATCCGCAGAAATCTTCAGGATCTGAGCGGCATTGCGCTCACGAAAAGCACGGGTCAACCGCAGGCGCATGCGCTCGATCCACCAGGGCGCAATGCCATGGCGATGCAGACTGTCGACGCCAAAGCGCGCTAGAGCGTCATCCCAGCGTTTGGGCATGGAATCCCGGTGGGGGATGATATAACTGTCGAGGTCGATGTAATGACGCGGGGCTTCCTCTTTCAAGGCATACCTGCGTTTATCGGGATCCACCGCGTGGTCTTTCAAAAAGGAGATGTGGCGCTTATAGAATCCGATCATCCCCGGTGGCAGCAGAAAAACAGCGTGGTAGTTGATCATGCGGTGGGCATAGAATCCCCAGCACCAGGCGGGATTTGTGATAAGCACCAGGAACGGGAGCAAGAGTAAACAGCGGATGAAGGCAGCGTTGATCCTCATGGCGCAATATTACCATGCCAGCGCGGCGAGGCTATGGTTGGAATACTGATAACGGAATGTATTTTCCCCTCAGGATCCTGATGAAAACATCAATTTTTTCAATTTTTCATCTTCATACTCATACAAATGATGCTAAGATGTGAAAGACCAAACAGCCAATACAAGGTCCCTCGGAGGCCTCGGGATGACAATGCGATAGAGGTTGTAACTTTCTATTTATTTT
>CAJBZC010000548.1 GCA_903959965.1 uncultured bacterium | reverse complement strand
CTACCCGTCTTTACCTACGAGGGACATGAGGTGGGAACAGGAGATAAAGACACCATCGTGAAACAGGAGCAAAATAAAGTGCTCCTGATTCACCGGAACAAACAAGCGGAAAACAGATTCATCCATAAACTGGAAAGCCTGCATTCCAATTTTATTCGACAGGAAAAACCATTCGCCCTCGCACTCAAAGGCTCAGATGTACTCAGGAACAATTGGTTCTTCCTGTTCATCGATGCCATGAAGGAAATGAATGTGCCGGTCGTAGGGTTTGATGTCCTCAAGAACTTCCGATTCAACACCTTCAAACCCAGCACGCGCATCCGGATCAATAACGGCGTGGACTGGTTCGATGCATCCGTGGATGTTGTCTTCGGAGATCAACAGGTGACCATCGCCGAAATCAAACGCGCACTAACCAACAAACAACAATTCGTTCAACTCAACGACGGATCCCTCGGCATCCTGCCGGAAGAATGGCTGCGCAAATACTCCCTGCTATTCAGAGTGGGAGAAGGAAAAAACGACAAACTCAGACTCTCAAAATATCACCTCAGCATCATCGATGAACTCTACGAAAATCGGGATGAACTAGAAGTGATGATCCGACTGGAAGAAAAGTACGAGAGACTACGTGGCTTCAACCGCATCAAGGAAGTAGACCCACCCGCCAGACTCGCTGGTATCCTAAGACCCTACCAGGTCGCCGGTTACCATTGGTTGAACTATCTGAACGAAGTAGGATGGGGAGGTATCCTCGCTGATGATATGGGTCTGGGTAAAACCGTTCAGGCACTCTCCTTTTTACAGGCCTACCGGGAAAAGAACGATCAGATGAAAGCCCTCGTCGTATGCCCGACGACCCTGATGTTCAACTGGGAAAACGAAATCAAAAAATTCACCCCCGAACTCAAATACCTCATTCATCACGGAGGCGATAGAAACCGTGACAAAAACACGCTGGAATCATATAATGTGATCATCACAACCTACGGAACACTCCGCAGCGATATCAAACAACTCGTTGATATTGAATTTGATTACGTGGTCCTGGATGAATCACAAGCCATTAAAAACCCGCAAAGTAAAGTCACCAAGGCCGCTTCACTCCTCAAGGCCAAATCAAGACTCTGCATGAGCGGCACACCGCTGCAGAACAATACCTTCGATATTTACGCACAAATGAACTTCCTCAACCCGGGCATGCTCGGGAGCGTGGAATTCTTCCGAAACGAATTCGCTACACCTATAGACAAGTTCGGCGAACAGATACAGAAGGAACATCTGAAAAAACTGCTCTATCCATTCATACTTCGCAGAACCAAGGAACAGGTTGCAAAAGACCTTCCAGAAAAAACAGAAACCATCCTGTTCTGCGAGATGGAAGACGAACAACGTAAAATTTACGATGCCTTCAGGAACGACTATCGCAACAAGATCCTGGGAGTGATCAGCGAACAAGGCATCGACAAATCACAACTTACCATCCTCCAGGGCCTGATGAAACTCAGGCAGATATGCGACTCCCCGGCCATTATGAACGAACCCGAAAGATATCCTAACGTTTCCATCAAACTGGATGAACTGTCTAGGGAAATCTCTGAAAACATTGGCAACCACAAGGCCCTCGTGTTCTCACAATACCTCGGAATGCTGGCACTGATCAGGGAAAAACTGGAAGCGCTGGACGTACCATACGAATACTTCGACGGAGGCACCGCCGCAATCGATCGCGAAAAAGCCATCCGGAATTTTCAGGAAAACGATTCTGTCAGAGTATTCCTCATTTCACTCAAAGCCGGTGGCGTCGGTCTCAACCTTACCGCGGCAGACTATGTCTACATCGTAGATCCCTGGTGGAATCCGGCCGTCGAACAACAGGCGATCGACCGAACGCACCGGATCGGTCAGACAAAGAATATCTTCGCCTACCGAATGATATGCAAGGATACCATCGAAGATAAGATCCTGCAACTCCAGGAAAAGAAACGACTGCTCGCGAAAGATCTCATCTCCGACGAAACCTCCTTCGTCAAGAAACTCACCCGCGAAGACGTGGAATACCTCTTCAGTTGAGCATAGAAATGAATGTATGGGCGAACTCTGTCAGCCGATGAGGGTTAAAATGGCGCGAATCCCCATCCAGCCTGTCGCCGACACCACGATCCAACCAGCGGCAGTCATCCACCTGGGATGTCGTACCCGACCAACAAAACCACGCCGGGATACGGCAATCAAAAGCATCCCCAACGAAAATGGTAATATAAATCCATTCAGGGCTCCGGCATACACCAGGATCTTGACCGGCTGCCCCACCACCAGAAAAATGGACAGGGATATCAACACAAAAATCACCAGCACCCAACGTTGTCGGGCATAAAATATGGGATGCAAGGTTCTGAGAAAAGAAACGGATGTGTAAGCAGATCCCACCACCGACGTAATCGCCGCACTCCACATCACCAGTCCGAAGATCCGGTAACCAACCATCCCGGCAGAATGACGAAAAACCATCGCCGCCGGATTATCCGTACCCGGCTGCAAACCGCCGTAAATCGCGCCCAATGCGGCGAGAAAAAGCAATACACGCATCACAGATGCCAGCAGGATCGCCATCACCGCAGACCGCTGAACAGCAGGTTGGCATTCCTCTCCACGCATACCCGAATCCAGCAAACGATGCGCCCCGGAAAAACTGATATACCCTCCGACCGTACCTCCCACCAACGTCAGTATGGCCGTCATATCCACCCGCTCCGGAATGAAAGAACGATAGATCGCCTCACCAAACGGCGGCCTTGAAACAAACACCACATAACAGGTCAAACCGATCATCAGAAAACCCAGCACCCGCGCGAAACGGTCAAGCCAGCCCAACAGATTGCCAGTCAAAAACAACGAAATAACGATCGCTGCACTGATCAGCGCACCGAGTTTGACATCAAGATCAATGAGGGCAGATAAACCCAGACCCGCACCCGCAAGATTTCCTGTATTGAACGCAAACCCTCCAAGGGTGATCATGAGGGTCAGAACATGTCCCGCTCCCGGTAACAGATCATTCACGATCTCCTGTGCCGGCTTCCCCCTCATCGTGACGATCCTCCAAATATTCAACTGCGCACCAATGTCCAGCAAAATCGATATCAGGATGATAAATCCAAAACTCGCCAGCAACTGCCGGGTGAAAACAGCCGTCTGAGTCAAAAAACCCGGACCTATAGCAGATGTCGCCATCAGAAATGCCGCCGCAACAATAGGAGAAGATGCCCTCATCAGTAAATTTTTCGGCATCAAGAAGCGTATAATGAAGTGATCTCAAAACCGATATCATTCAAATGCCGATGCAGAGACGACAACAATTCCACAGCATGCGGACCGTCTCCATGAATGCAAATGGTATCTCCCCTCATCGGTACCTGCCGGCCATCCACAGAAACGGCATATCCGCGCAAGAGGATATCATCCACCTGACGGATAGCTTCCGAGGAATCATTGATCATGGACCCCGACTGTGACCTTGGTGTCAGGCTGCCGTCCGCCTGATATGTTCTGTCTGCAAATACCTCCCGAAAAAATCGAATGCCGGTTTGATGCGCTGCTGCCTCCATCGCGCTGCCGGGAGGTCCGTAAAGAATGAGATACTTGTCAAAGTAAAAGATGGCATTGACAATGGCTTCAGCCAGTTCAACATTACGGCATGCTGCGTTATACAACGCACCGTGAGGCTTGACATGATGCAGGCTTTCGCCCGCGGCTCTGACAAAACCACTCAATGCACCCATCTGATACAACATACAATCATACACTTCCTGTGGAGTGAGATCCATGTGCCGGCGACCGAATCCCGCCAAATCGGGATAAGAGGGATGTGCCCCGATGGAAACTCCATGAGATTGTGCCAGCCTCACCGTTCGATGGATCGTCGCCGGGTCTCCTCCATGAAATCCGCACGCGATGTTGGCAGAACTCAACATGGGCATCAGCACATCGTCCTGACCCACCACTGCCTGTCCATAACTCTCGCCCAGATCACAGTTGATATCAACAACCTTCATGGCATTTGATGATTGAATAAATGAATGTACATTCTTTCAGGCACTAACTCACAGTCCATGCCGAATACGGATCGCACGCCCGACAGATGCCAGATGCTGCATCTGTAACCGATATAAATCCAATGCCTCCCGCTCAGACACTCGTATGAACCGCAGATCCGAACCCGGCCTCAACTGACCACACAAGGCCATGTCTGCAGTAATGATCTGAACGATTCTGGGATAACCTCCTGTCGTCTGTCCATCCGCCATCAAAATGATTGGCACTCCGGCGTGCGTAACCTGCACCGAACCTAGACTTACAGCCGTGGACAACATCTCTGTTGAAGACAGACACTTTAAGACAGGTCCCCGGAGTTGATAGCCCATCCGATCCGCACGATCAGACAATTGAAAGGTTTCTGTTTGAAAAAGATGACGAGAAGAATTCGAAAATAGTTCCCACTCCGGACCAGGCAAGAATCTCAACAAACACGTATCATCCCGCTGATGGGAAAATGGATTGGATCCCCAGGATCCCTGATGGACAGGTTGAGATGAGTGGTTGATCGAGTCTGCGATCCGTTTAGACAACAACCCGGGACTGTCCTTTCGCATCAGCAGATCTCCCTTCCTTACGTTTCGCCCCTCCAATCCACCAATGCCGGCCGGGACATAAGTAGCCGCACTTCCCATGATCTTCCCGGACCTGAAGCCTCCAGCCATGGCCATGTACATCCTGCAACCAGTTGAAGAATAACTGAACCGCATCAATGTACCCTGTCTCACAAACAAAGGCCGGAAACTACCCACTGGATCACCATCAATCATCGGCAACGAACCGCCCCCGCAAAGAGCAATCAACGAGTCCTCCTCGAACAGCATGATCAGTCCGTGCAACGTGATCTCAAGCGCCGCCTCTCCGGGCGCATTACCACACAGCAGATTGGCCAGTCGAAAGGAGACCGGATCCATCGGACCACTAAGCGGTACGCCATAAGCCCGAAAACCTGGCCGGCCGGCATCCTGCAAGGTGACAGGATAAGACGCGCTTATGATCCTGATGCTCATAGTCGGGACAGTTTCTCGAAATCGAAGCGGTCTATCCGTTCAAACCTGACATCCATCCCCGGCTTCAACAAAAAGGGATCAGAAGCATGCGGATCAAACATACGCAAAGGCGTACGTCCAATGATCTGCCAGCCTCCGGGGGTTGATATGGGATATATGCCCGTCTGTCTGCCCGCTATGGCTACCGAACCCGGTGCCACCTGCATCGCCGGCGTCAACTTCCTGGGCACATCCAATCGGGGATCCGTCATACCCAGGTATGGGAAACCTGGCACAAATCCTATCATGTACACCCGGTACAACACCGAAATATGGATCTCGATCAGATCTTCAAGAGAGAGACCACAAAAACTCGCCACAGCTTGCTGATCCGGACCAAAAACCGGATCATAGCATACGGGGATCTTGATGGTTTTCCGGTCAGATGATCCTGCCTCAAGCGTGGCCATCCTTGCTGAAATTTGCTGCGATACCCAGTCAGATACTCCTCCTTCACCAACGCAGGCAAGCAAGCAAGCGTCCAGGGGATCAAAAAATACAGTCAGGGTTACATAAGCTGGAACACTTTCCACAAATCCGGGAAAAGGATGGCTATAAAGATGTGCATGCAACGCAATCAATCGGTCATGCACTTTCGGATCGGGTACCCGTCCCCATTCAACCGTGATCGCGCGGTCACCCAGCGCATATGTGCGAAAAGATTCGTCCACGATACAAGGTACACTATTCAAAAAAGAAGGGACCACATCTCCATGCAGTCCCCTGGTAAAATATCGACAAGGTGGATTAAAAAGAAAACCTGCGATGCTGAGCCCTCCTGGCTTTCCAATAGATCCGGGCGGGATCGTAATCGGCCCGACGAAGGAGTTTCAACACCAGATTCCTGATCACCTCGACGACGCGGTTTGTCCGCTGTTCCATCTGATTTTTCATGGTGATTTTGTTGTTTAGGTTAAAATAACGAACAGCCAGGGAAATGTATTTCATAAGAACTGTTAATTCCGGTTCATCTGCAATAGTTGAAACAGGTTATTTCAAGCGGGGAATGAAGCGTCGATTGAAAGCGCTTCAGGAACAAAACGTACTTTTATGACGCGAAGAGAAAACATGCAACGTGAAATCTCCGGTTGGTTCAGCCCCGCGCTCCAGAAGCATATGCCCATTGCGGCTTATGGGCATTATGGGTTTGCCCTGCTCATGATCCCGACCGCGGCAGCCGACTATCTGGAATACGAACGATTCCAACTCATCGATACCCTGCAACCCCTGATCGATCAGGGTCGGATGAAGGTCTTCTCCATCGACAGCATCAACAACGAAAGCTGGATGAACCGGGAGATGGAAGCTGCCCACAAGGCCATCCGTCATAACCAGTTCAATGAATATGTTTTCCATGAAGTGATTCCGTTCATACGAAATCACTGCTCGCCGGAAACACCCATTTTCACTTGTGGGGCGTCTTTCGGAGCACTGCATGCCATGAACCTCTTTCTTAAAAGACCAGACCTATTGCAGGGAGCCGTATCCATGAGTGGCGTGTACGACCTGACGGAATATTCCCGTGGATTCTTCGACGAACAGGTATATTATAACTCACCACAGCATTATATCCCTAACCTGACCGACCACGAAATACTCGAACGACAAAGAAAAGGCCGCATCATCATCGCCACCGGAAGCGGCAATTACGAAGACCCTGACGCCAACAGAAGATTCTCTGAAGTGCTGAACAGCAAATCGATCCCGCATACACTGGACATCTGGGGTCATGATATCCACCACGATTGGCCCACCTGGCGCCGGATGCTCCCACACCTGATCGAAACACATTTCTGAGGTGACTGAAGCCCGGAAATTCCACCACCACGACCCCAAAACATGGAAAAGAAACTATACCTGCTGGACGCATTCGCCCTCATTTTCAGAGCCTATTACGCCCTGATACGCAACCCCCGTATCACAAGCAAAGGGAAGAATACCAATGCCCAGTTCGGATTCACCAATACACTGATCGACCTGCTCAACAAACAGAAACCCTCACATATGGCCGTCTGTTTTGACACTTCCGCGCCCACTGAACGACATACCGACTTCGCCGATTACAAGGCCAACCGACAAGAGGCTCCCGAAGACATCATACTCTCCATTCCCGATATCAAACGAATCATCGAAGGATTCAACATCCCCATCGTCGAAACAGACGGATTTGAAGCCGACGACGTCGTCGGTACCCTCGCCAAACAAGCGGAAAAGGTCGGCTATCAGGTCTTCATGGTCACACCCGACAAAGACTACGGACAACTCGTTTCAGATAATATCAAAATTTACAAGCCCCCTTATCAGGGGGGAGATTTCGAAATCCTCGGCCCCAAAGAAGTCTGTGAAAAATGGAACATTCAACGGGTAGACCAGGTCATAGACATCCTCGGACTCATGGGTGATGCTGTCGATAACATCCCCGGCATACCGGGCGTCGGCGAAAAAACCGCCGCAAAACTCCTGGCCGAATACGACACATTGGACAATGTACTGGCCAATGCAGACAACATCAAGGGCGCACTCGGTGAAAAGGTTCGAAATGGCCGGGATCTGGCCATTATGAGCAAAAAACTCGCCACCATCATCACCAGTGTGCCCGTGGAATTCCACGAAGAAAATTACAGCATCAAAGCCATTGACAAGGATAAACTTCGTGAGGTGTTCACCGACCTGGAATTCAAAACCCTCGGAAAACGTATCCTCGGCGAAGAAATACCACTTGGAGAACAGTCTGCCCCTGGTGCCGGAAAAATGGTGCAACAAGACCTCTTCGGAAACATCGTACCACAAAAAGAAGAACCCTCTCCCGCCCAAACCTCCGGAAATGAGGAGACAGTCATCCTCGCACCGGAAAAAAACATTCACAACACCCCTCACGATTACCGGACATTGACCTCTCAGGAAGAGATGGAGGAACTGATGAAAACCATCTCCAGTCTCTCCGAAGTCTGCTTTGATACCGAAACCACCGGATTGGATGCCAACCAGGCCGAACTCGTAGGGATGAGCTTCGCCTGGGAAACAGGAAAGGCCGTTTACATCCCTTGCCCCGCTGACCAGGAACAAACGAAAGACATGCTGGAGAAACTCCAACCCATCTGGTCAAATAAAAACATCACCTGGATCGGACAAAACATTAAATACGACCTGCTCGTACTCAAATGGTATGGCATCGAACTCGCAGGTCCGGTGTTCGATACCATGATCGCACATTATGTGATAGAGCCCGAAGGTAAACGATCCATGGACCTCCTGAGCGCCCAATACCTCGGCTATGAACCCGTATCCATCACCGAACTGATTGGGAAGAAAGGAAAGTCACAGGGCAGTATGCGGGATGTGGAGATCGAAAAGATCAAGGAATATGCCGGCGAAGATGCAGACATCACCCTGCAACTTAAACAGGTCTTCCTCCCCAAGATCAAGGAAAAAGAGGTAGAGCGCGTATTCCATGAAGTGGATAACCCACTGGTGAAAGTTTTAGCGGATATCGAATTCGAGGGCGTCGCCATCGATGTGCCATTCCTGCAGGAATACTCTAAAGAACTCGAAAGGGAAGCCAGATCAGCCGAAGAAAAAGTCTATCAAAAAGCCGGCGTAAGGTTCAACCTAGCATCACCAAAACAACTGGGCGAAGTCCTCTTTGAAAAACTCAAACTGGATCCCAAGGCCAAAAAAACCAAGACCGGACAGTACGCGACCGGCGAAGACGTCCTGCAAAAACTGGCCCACGAGAACCCGATCGTTGAGGATATCCTGGCCTTCCGGGAACTGACAAAACTCAAATCCACCTACGTTGATGCCCTGCCCCAACTGATCAATCCAAAATCCGGTCGGGTACATACTTCCTACGGACAGGCAGTGGCTGTCACGGGCAGACTAGCCAGCACCAATCCCAACCTGCAGAATATTCCCGTCAGATCAGAAAGAGGAAAGGAAATCCGCAAAGCGTTCATACCCAGAGATAAGGATCACGTGCTGATATCGGCAGACTACTCCCAGATAGAACTCCGGATCGTTGCTGCCATCAGCGGAGATCCGAATATGTGCGAAGCGTTCCGAATGGGAAAGGACATCCATACCGCCACCGCCGCCAAGGTTTATGGCATCGAAGAATCTGAGGTCACCAAAGAACAACGCTATAAAGCCAAAAGTGTAAACTTCGGCATCATTTACGGACAAGGAGCATTCGGACTGGCCGATAACCTCGGCATCAGCCGCGCCGAAGCCAAAGGCATCATCGACAACTACAGAAAAGAGTTCTCCGGGATCACCACATATATGGACGATATCGTCCGTTTCGCACGCGAAAAAGGATACGTCGAAACCCTAATGGGACGTAAAAGATGGCTCCGGGATATCAACTCCTCCAACTTCACCGTCAGAGGATTCGCTGAAAGGAACGCTATTAATTCCCCCATTCAGGGAACCGCGGCTGATATGATCAATCT
>CAJBZC010000547.1 GCA_903959965.1 uncultured bacterium | reverse complement strand
TGGGCCTATCGGAGATCCGATAGGCCCGCGCCTTTTTGTAATTTTATTGTTTTCGGAGTGTTTGCGAATCAACGTGCGTACACCGGATTCGCCCGGCCGTTCATATCAAAAGCGATCTTTCCGGCCCGAACGGTCACTTCACATTCGAACTTTTCTGTTCCATTCACCTTGTAACCTGTTTTGTCATAGAATCCGAAGTTCCCTTTGCGGATGTTGAGGATGGCGATGTCCGCTTCGGCTCCTTCAGACAGATGTCCGAGTTCTTCGCGTTTGATGGCTTTTGCCGCGGACCAGCTGGAAGCTTTGATCACCTCCGCAAGCGGCATACCCATCTGCATGAATTTTGACATGACACTGAGCTGGTCTTTCATGGAGGTGTTCATGCTGCCCGTATGGAGATCCGTGCTGATGGTGGTTGGGAAGAAACCCGCTTTCAGCGCCGGGATGGCCTGGGTGTAATTGAAACTGGCGCCTCCGTAGCCCACATCAAATACGATTCCGCGTGCGCGGGCCGCCTGAACGAAGGGAAGCAGGGTGTTGGTCTTTTCATCCACGATCGTTTCCCGGGAACCGTCGAGTTTTGCATAGGCATGTGTGTAGATGTCACCGGGACGTAGTTTGCGCATGAACAGTTCTTCCAGCGACAGGGCCGGTCTTGCGCCCCCAAAATCAATAATGACGGGCATGTCAGCCTGTTTGCCGGCCTCTACGACCCGCTCCGTCGGCGTCCAGTCGTAGCCCGAGTAATGCGCCAGCTTGAATCCTACGATATGTGCTTTGTTGCTGCGGGCGGTGTTGGCACTCAGTTTCGAATCCATGTCGGCTATGTCCTGTTCCCAGTTGCCGCCGCGCATGCCATGGCCGACGATGTTCAGAAAGGAAAGGACCCGGGTGGTGGATTTGTCGATCACATTCTTTTTGAACGTGGAGAAATTGCGCCAGCCGGCACCCCCGCAGTCCACGATCGTAGTCACACCCACCCGGAGGGTAAAGCCGTCGGGCGGCAGTGCACTCAGGCCGTCGCTCAGGTAGTGATCCTCTTGTGTACCGTGGAAAACGTGCCCGTGGATATCGATCAGTCCGGGCGTCACGATCAGATCCGATGCGTCGATCGTCTGTCGCGCCGTCCCTTCGATCCTCGACGCTACCTTGGCGATCTTTCCGTCGGAAACGGCTATATCCATTTTAGCGTCGATCTTGTTCTTGGGATCGATGACCCTCCCGTTACGGATCAGCAGGTCGTAAGACTGGGATTGCCCTTGTATGGCCAGGAATGCCAGGGCAAGCAGCATAAGACTTCTTTTCATATGGCTGTTTTGTTGTCATTAAATATAAGTAAGAAAATCCATTCAAAATCCGGATATATTTACTTAAATTGATTCGGTAAACTGATTTCTTGCCTGCCGCAACACCGGCAAAAAAAACAACAGACATGCATAGCCAACCCAGAAGGTCCGCCTTCAGAAAGATGTTGGGGACACTCATTGGATTCACCGGCATCTCCCAAATCGCCCGGGCGTCCGAGTCGCCGGCTTCGTCAGCATCCGAAAAGGTCTGCCGAAACATCGAAAAAGACCAGGAGATCCCTCTCTTCTCCGGCTCCACTACCTTCGGCGGACTGGTATTCGTTGCCGGCAAGGGGGCGCATTTCGACGGAGACATCAAGGCACACACAGATCATGTGCTGAAGGAACTGGAGAAGGAACTGGTGAAGGCCGGCACCTCCATGCAGCATGTGCTGAAGGTGAACGTCTACCTCGCGGATCTCTCCGATTACAAGCAGATGAATGAAGTGTTCCGGGGTCGGTTCGGCGAAAAACCTCCAGTTCGTACCACTGTGGCTACATACGGCGGAGTGCCGGGTGCCTCTCTCGTAGAAATGGATTGTATTGCCTACATCCCTAAATCATAAAATTAAATTTATATGGAACGCAGAGAAATACTGAAAATGCTGGGTATCGCCCCGGTCGCCGGCTCCTCACTACTGGGTGCCGAACTCATAGCGGGCACATCGGCCTCAGGTTCACCCCTGGCCAAGGGCGGCCGTGATTACCTCCAGGAACTTGGGGTTCGGACCTTCATCAACGCAGCAGGCACTTACACATCCATGACGGCATCCCTCATGCGTCCGGAGACCATGCAGGCCATCATGTATGCATCGGATAAGTTCTGTATGCTGGATGAACTGCAGGACAAGGTTGGCGAACGCATAGCCGCCATCACACATGCGGAAGCCGCCGTCGTCACCAGCGGAGCATTCGCCGCCCTGACTCTGGGTATGGCAGGTATCCTGACCGGCAAGGATCCGGAGAAGATCAAACGCCTGCCAAAGTTGGAGGGTTCCGGCATGAAGACCGAAGTGATCTGCCAGAAGGGACATGCCATCGGTTATAACCAGGCACTGACCAATACGGGCGTAAGTATCGTCATGATCGAAACCCGCGAGGAACTGGAAAAGGCCATCAATCCCAACACGGCCGCCATGCATTTCCTGCACATCAATGCCGACAACGGAAAGATCAAGCATGAAGAGTGGGTCGCTGTAGGCAAGAAATATGGCATCCCCACGACGATTGATATTGCTGCTGACGTACCTCCGGTGGAGAATCTCTGGCGCTTCAACGATATGGGATTCGATTTTGTGGCCATTTCCGGAGGGAAGGCCCTCAGAGGCCCGCAGAGTGCCGGCATTCTGATGGGTAAGAAGTCGATCATCGAAGCAGCCAGGTTGTCTATGCCCCCTCGCGGAGAAACCATTGGTCGTGGTATGAAGGTCAATAAAGAAGAAATCCTCGGCATGTGGATCGCACTCGAAGCATTTGTGGCCATCGATCATGATCTGGAATATGCGAAGTTTGAAGCACGCATCGAAAACATCAAGTCGGCAGCAGATAAGGTCCACGGTGTGCGTACCCAGGTGAACCATCCGAAGCTTGGCAACTGTACCCCCACGCTGAACATCACCTGGGATCCGCTGCTGATCAAGGCAGACGGGAACCAATTGCGCGAAGCACTCCGCAAGGGTACACCCTCCATCGAAGTGATGGGCGGCCGGGAAAATCTCAGCATCACCGCATGGCAGCTCAAGGAAGGCGAAGACCGCATCGTGGCTAAGCGCGTACGGGAAGTATTGCAGTCGGCCATTTGATTTCATCTCCATGTGCAATAAATGGAACCCGGGTTAATGCGTCAGCATGTCCCGGGTTCCTTGTTTCATGCTTATCTTCAAATCCCAAAAACTTCCTATATGATGCGCGTCGTTTGTATTTATGCCACGCTGGCCTTCTGCCTGCATCTCTTCCCTTCAAACATCATGGCGCAGACCATCCCGAAGGAAGAACTTGTATTCCTGACCTCGGCCTGGACAGGCGAGCGTTTCGCTGATGGTCGTCCGAAAGTATCCGATGCGCTGGTGGAACGCGCGAAAAAGATCGGGATCGAGGAAGCCTGGCAGATCCTCAACAACGAAGGCTACAAAAATCAATTTGAAGGCAACTGGAAAATGGTCCACGACGACGTGCCGGTCGTGGGACGTGCAGTGACAGCCAGATATGTTCCATCCAGACCCGATGTCGAGCAACGGGTGAAGGAGCGCGGACAGGCGCAGGGCAGGAAGGGAAATACCAACGCCTGGCCCATCGAAGTGCTGCAGCGGGGTGATGTGTATGTGGCGGAAGCCTTCGGTAAGATCGCACAGGGCACGCTGATCGGGGATAATCTCGGGACTTCGATCTTCACGAAAACCGGCACAGGCGTGATCTTCGACGGTTCGGCGCGCGACCTCTCCGGCTTGGCGAAGATCCCCGGATTCAATGCATTTGTCCGTGATTTTCACCCGTCATTCATTGATGGAATGTTCCTGATGGGCCTAAACACACCGATCCGTGTCGGTGGTTCGATTGTCATGCCCGGCGACCTGGTGATCTCTGAGCGGGAAGGCGTTCTCTTCATTCCTGCCCAGATGGCGGAATACGTGGTGGGGATGGCGGAGTTCATCGCAGTGCGCGACCGCTTCTCCAAGGACAT
>CAJBZC010000546.1 GCA_903959965.1 uncultured bacterium | reverse complement strand
TCTTGGCGGTTCGCTAAACACACTGGACACTGAACAGGGAGAGCATATCCTCGCCTCCCGCCTGACACTGATGGTTATGGACAAGACCGGGAAGTTGCGGGAGATTGACCGTACACATGGTGCTGAACTTGTCGAAGAGGGAACTACATATTCCCCTCCTACCCGTAATGACTACCAGCCACTGATCGGTAGTCGGGTATTCAGATATGGTAAATATCCACGATGCGTGGCAGTATTGAATCAAAATGATCATGGTAACAGAAATCATGCATTCATTGAGATTATATCACTCACGCAGGATAGTGTAGTGAAGCGGCTTACGCTTCCTTCGTCGTCAGAATTCCCCCCATTGATCGAGGATGTGGATGACGACGGGCAACTGGATATGTTGGTCAGTTGCGAAAATGGCTGGCTGTATTGTCACCGGCTCAAACCTAGGCATTGAATAATTTTATCTAATATTTTAAAAGTATCTTAATTAAATCAAAATGTATTATAAATATAAATACGAGTACCGTGTATTTGCCTTAGCGATGACGATCATTATCCTGGCCATGATATTTGGTTTTACGATTTCCTGCAATCAACGCAATAAAAGTGTTTATCGACAAGCTATCCAGCCGCCCATTCCAGGGGCAGATATTCCATTTGATCAATTTGATTTTTTAACAGAAACTGGATTAACGATCGTGCGAAAGACAGGTACCCGCATCACCATCCCACCTGATGCTTTTATGGATGCTGCTGGTTTGCCGGTTAAAGGGCTTATAGAATTTCGGGTGCGTGAATTCCATGGTCCGTCAGATTTACTTCGTGCGGGCATTCCGATGAGCGTGGATTCAACCAGAAGCGGATTCCTGCAATCGGCAGGTATGATTGAAATGCGGGCTATGGCTGGTGGCCAGCCGGTAGAGATCAAAGAGGGCAAGAACATCGAGGTGGAACTAGCGGGATACCGGGTGTCGGTCGGTTATCATTTATATCAACTGGTGGATGATAAAAACTGGGAGACGACGGATACTTTCAGCACGATCCGCAATGCCGACAAGTTCCGCTTATTGGATTCCCTTGCGACAATTCGCCGGAACGAGCATCCGGATTCTGCTCGATATTTCGATATAGATATGATAATGGAGGATGGATCAGACTTCATTACTCAACGGCAAAGAACGTGGAAGCTCGCTATGATGGAGAATCGTCGCCGATTCAACGAGGCCATGCGAGTGCAGTGGAACCGCGTGTATATAAAACCCATTGATATAAGTCGCCACCGATACAGGCTGGAATTCCGGAAATCCATGTTTATGGATGGAGGGAAGGAGATGGCTGAATCCTACTCAGTGATCGCCACTCCGATGATCGCTATGTCAGATACTGCCCGATTTGCAGCGGATCTCAAAAATTATGAAGTACTATTGTTGAAACTTGACAAGGCGGATTCGATGGCACGCCGTCAGGCTGATCTACTCAATCGTTTTTCTGTTAACCGCTTAGGCATATGGAACATCGACAAGTTGTTGAATAACGATAACCTAATGTTTTGCCAGGTGAAACCTGATTTCATGAATGAAGACATTCCCAATATTGAGAAGATCGATCTGCTGATGATGCTGGAAGATGATAATTCTGTCATCCGTATCGGGCGGCAGGATTGGAAAAACATCCCATTTCAGAAGGGTCGTCGGGTTTCGATGGTGGCCGTGTTAAGCGGTGAGCAGGTTGCTTTTTACTCTTCAAAAAGCATTGAGGAAGCCTTGAGGAAGGGTGGGCAAACACTGGAATTAATATCAGAGCGAATATCTTATGCAGCATTTTTGAAGCGACATCCGACACCTGGGTCTTGATTGGCGTTATCAATGAACATGAGTGGATATTTATCAAAAGACCGTATAAGGCGGATATGCTGCTTCATACGGGCTTTAAGAGAGATAAAATATGGTATTACCCCCCTAAATATACTGACTTAAATTGCTTACATTCTTTTGTCCAGTTATTTAGGGGGCTAATACACTCCTTTTCTTCCAGGATTCGCAGGGTGTTGGAGCATTACGAATTGAGTGCATACAAATTGGGGAAGGA
>CAJBZC010000545.1 GCA_903959965.1 uncultured bacterium | reverse complement strand
GGGGTATTGTCCTCCTTGCTCTAATATTTTTCGGATTTGCCATTGAATGGTCGCAGAATTTTTCAAATCAGATCTCCATGAGGCTGATCGGCAAGCGAATACACGGGCGGTTCGATCCGGAAGACATCAAGTACAATCTCATAGGACTTTTCATCGGCTTGATGCTTTTCGGAATGATAAAACTTCTACGGGCGCCCAAAAAGACTACATTAACATGAGGCAAATTCTTTTTCGATTACTCATTGTACCAATCGTCATTGCTTTTTCCTGTGCCAGCAACAATCAGGAAGTACTTTCCTACACTGTCGACCCTGGAAATTCAACGATTGAATTTTTTTGGAAGAACGATCAGGGGGAGCCTCTGAAAAGCCTGGGGGCTCTGCGTGAATATGTGAAATCAAAGCATCGCAACTTGATTTTCGCTATGAATGGAGGTATGTATAATGATCAAAACAGTCCTGTGGGGTTGTATATCGAACATGGAAAAACACTAAAACAACTAAATACGCATCAGGTAAAGCCGGATAAAAATGGTTTAGTTCCAAACTTTCACATATATCCTAACGGAGTTTTTTACATCACCAATCAACATCAGGCAGTCATCTGTAAAACCAGTGAATTTCCATCTGCTGTTGATGTGAAATTTGCTACCCAGTCCGGGCCCCTGCTGGTCGTCGATAGTTCGATCAACAAAGCTTTCCACAAAGGCTCTTCAAATCGAGAGATCAGAAACGGTGTTGGTCTTCTTTCAAACAACCAAATCATCTTTGCTATTTCGAAAGGCCGTATTAATTTTCATGACTTTGCTGAATTTTTTCGCTCCAAAGGGTGCAGACAGGCTTTGTTTCTCGATGGTGTGGTGTCACGCACCTATTTGCCTGATCAAAAATGGGGGGATGAAGGAGGCAATTTCGGCGTGATGATTGGTGTCGTCAAATAGTGGCATACAATTCACAAACCAAAAATCAGGTAAAGCATTTGACCGGAAGTGGGTGATGTATTGGTAATACTTATCCTATTCGGTATTGTAATACATGACGGTATATGCTTAGACAAAAAATCTAAAACGTTTATCCGATAGAAAACATTTTGATCATCATTGAGGTCGTTACTGTAAATCTTTATCTTCATAGCAGGGTGAAGCAAAGAACCCGGATATAACACATGCAACGCAGACAATTCATCGGCCGTCTGGGCAATACCACACTGGCTTTGATCGCCGCCCGCTTTCCGTTGAGCGCACATCCGCTGACGGGTGCCGCCAACAACGAGTTCCTCTTTGTGGAAGCCGAACAGTTCGCTTCTCATGGCGGCTGGGAGCTCGATCAGCAGTCGATGGAACAGATGGGTTCTCCCTATCTGCTGGCGCACGGACTAGGCATTCCGGTGGCTGATGCGACCACCTCCGTTACATTCCCGTCTGCGGGTACTTACAGACTATGGGTTAGAACCCGCGACTGGGTTGCTCCCTGGAATGCGCCCGGTGCCCCCGGTAAATTCCAACTCAAGATCGATGGTAAGCCGGTCAAGGAAGTATTCGGCACGAAGAGCGCCACCTGGCACTGGCATGATGGTGGCATGGTAAAAGTTGGGAAAAAGGCCACCCTTGCCCTCCACGATCTTACTGGATTTGAAGGGCGTTGCGAGGCCATCCTGTTCTGCAAGGATCCGAAGTTCCAGCCGACCAACGACATCGGGCAACTCACACAATTCAGACGCAAGCTGCTCGGACTGCCCGATCAACCTGACGAAGGCGGTTCTTTTGATCTCATCGTAGCTGGTGGGGGACTGGCAGGAACCAGTGCCGCCATTGCGGCGGCCCGCAATGGTGTGAAGGTGGCCCTGGTGCAGGACAGACCAGTCCTCGGTGGCAACGGCAGTTCCGAAGTGCGCGTCTGGCCCGAAGGACATACCAATAAATCCCTCTATCCTCATGTAGGAGACATTGTCAATGAGATCCTGCCTCCCATTGTCAAAGGACCCGGTCAGGTCTTCAACGGCGTTTCCAAGGAATACTATGATGATGCCCTCAAACTCCGCATTGTAAAGGCAGAGCCGAATATCACGCTCATGCTCAACCAGCGGGTCATCAGCGTGGAAACCGAGGGTGATATGATCCGTTCCATCGTCATCCAGAGTACGCTGACTTCGCGACGCACCCGCCTGAGTGCAAAACTGTTTTCTGATTGCACAGGAGACGCCACGCTCGGTTTTAAGGCCGGTGCTGACCATGAATACAAGGTCGAGCAATTGATGGGCAGTTCGAATCTTTTCAATGTCCTCGATGCAACCAATCAGGAAGAAGTGCTCGCCTGCGAATGCAAGGACAAGAGTGCCCTGGCCATGAAATGTGAGCAGGGTGAATTCGAGCAGCCTTTCCCCAGATGCCCGTGGGCCCTGGATCTGAAGGACAAACCCTTCCCCGGCAGAAAAGGGGTGAAGACCTTTGGAAAGGAAGGACTGGCATCCTTCGCAAACATGTGGTACTGGGAAAGTGGTTTCAATCAGGACCAGGTCAATGCGATCGAACTGATCCGCGACCATAATCTTCGCGCCATGTACGGTGCCTGGGATGTCCTCAAGAATGTCGATGGCATGTATCCGACACATCGGCTGGGATGGGTGGCCTTCATCGCAGGCAAGCGCGAATCAAGGCGGCTCATGGGTGATGTGGTGCTGGATGCACAAGATTTCAAACAGCAGCGTAAATATGAGGATGGAGCCTTCCCATGTTCTTGGCCTGTGGACCTGCATGCCCCGATGGACGAGTTCAAGGAAGGGTTTGAGAACATGGAATTCGTTTCCGACTACACCCGCGGAAAGGAATATCAATACGGAGGCGAATATTGGGCGCCATACCGGACGCTGTATAGTCGGAACATTAAGAATCTTTTCATGGCTGGTCGTTGCATCAGCGTTACCAAGACCGGACTTGGTCCGGTGCGGGTGATGAAAACTTGCGGGATGATGGGCGAGGTTGTGGGCAAGGCGGCGGCCGTCTGCATTCAGCAGAACGTGTTTCCGAGGGATGTTTACGCTAAGCACCTGCCGAAGCTGCAG
>CAJBZC010000544.1 GCA_903959965.1 uncultured bacterium | reverse complement strand
GTGGTGTGCGGCCATCGAATGAAGGAAACCGCACGCCTCCGAAGCGCTGCGACCAGCGGGTATCCGAAAGACAAGTGAGATGTGATAGGAAGAAGGGTTTGCCAGCAACTGCTGCAGCATCCACATCCTCCGCTGGGACCAGCTCATCGGTACACGCTCGCCAGGAAGAAGAGCGGGCATGTCCGAGAGGCGAACGTCCCCATCGCCCAAACCCCGATCCGTATCGATGCGTGCAGCAAGGCGGCAGAGTCGGCCGTCGGTGTAGAAGTCGGAAAGGGAGACCTTCACCCCGAAAGCCTTTTGGATCCGACCCGACAGGCGCATGGCGGCCAGAGAATGGCCCCCGAGACGGAAGAAGTCGGCTTCGCGATGTCGAACCTCTACACCGAGTAATTCCGTCCAAAGTGCCGCGAGTCTAAATTCAGTATCTGTAATGAGCAGCAGGCCTTCATCCACGTCGCCTGCCACGTCTGCTAAGGCCCTGAGGGCCCGTTGGTCCGTCTTGCCGTTCTGTGTCAACGGGATCGAGTCGATGACATGAATGCGGAAGGGAACCATGTACGACGGAAGCAGTTCGGTCATCGCCGCTCGGATGTCTGATTCGTTCCCCTCAAAGCCGTCCTTGATGGTCACCCATGCCCTCAACCAGTTGGATCCTTCACCGTCAGGTTCAGGCAGGACGGCGGCCTCCCGCACACCCTCGCAGCGGAGCAGGGCAGTGCTGACATCTCCCAGTTCGATCCTCACACCTCGCACCTTCAGCTGGTCGTCCATGCGGCCGAGGAACAGGATGTTCCCATCGGGCAGAAAGCGGGCCAGATCGCCTGTGCGGTAATACCTCCGGTCGGAACCGGATTCCAACGGGTCGGCAACGAACTTATGTTTCGTCTCTTCTTTATTGTTGATATATCCCCTGCCCGTCTGCGCCCCCCCGATCCACAGCTCCCCCGTCATGCCCGGGGGAACGGGACGTCCTTGGATGTCCATGATAAGTACGTCCACGTTCGAGTTCGGTTTTCCGATGGGAGGCTTCGGGTGACCGTGTCCAGGTATGTACTTCCAGCAGGTGACAGCCACAGTGGTCTCGGTGGGTCCGTAGTCCTGGAAGATTTCAACGTCCAGGGCTTCCTGACATGCGCGCATCAGGGAATCCTGAAAAGACTCCCCTCCGCTGATGATCATTTGAAGGATCCCCTTGGTCTTGGTGAGGCCCGGTTCATCCAACAAGACTCCGAGAATCGACGGTACACAGAACAGGTGGCTGACACCTCGGGCAGCCAGAAGTTCTGTGATTAGCTGCATGTCGTTTTCGGCCCCTTCATCGGACATGACAACAGCACCCCCTGAAAACAAAGGCAGCATCAACTCTATCAGGCATGCATCGAAACTGAGGGGAGTCCTGAGCAACGTCCTATGACTTGGCCCGAAAGAATATGCCTCCCTGATCGAATAAAAATAGGATATCAGATTCATCTGCTCCACCATGGCCCCCTTAGGCACCCCTGTGGAACCGGAGGTGAAGATGACATAGGCGAGCGCATGCGGATCCAACTCCGATTCACCATGGGTTGCATCTTCAAATGCCACAGACGGTATCTCCTCAAAGACGAAAGACCTTTGTTCGAAGCCAGGCAGTACGGGCATGTCTGACTCGGTGATGACAGCCGCTGCCCGCGACTCTTCTGCCATCGTTCGAAGACGAAGCAAGGGAAGGCTCTGTTCCAAAAGGAGGAAAGCGCCTCCCGCTTCCGAGACCCCAAGTATCGTCGCCAACAACGCCGGCGAACGATGCATGTGAACGGCCACCACCAGGCCATTGCCAATGCCCCTGGCTTTGAGGAAGGCGGCCACTTTGAAGACCTGATCCTGCAACTCAGCGTAGTTGGTTTCGGATCCATTGGCTTCGATGACGGCGGGCCGGTCGGGAAATCGATTGGCTGTCTGTCGGAAGACCTCGTGAAGGGTTGTCCGGGGATGGTCGACGATGTTGGCTCTGCCGGAGAGTTCAATGATGCGATCCCGCTCGCCGGGCAGAAGGATGTCAATGTCGGCGATGATGATATCCGGGTCGGCCAGAACCTGACGGGCCACCTTCTCGAAGCGACGAAGGATGGACTCGGCAGTCTCTGCCCGGAACCTGTCTGCATCATAGGTCAGCAGGGTTCGGCAGCCGCCGTCGTATTCTTTTATGTGTATCGAAAGCTGGCCATTGGCGTATTTCTGCTTCGGGTTGATGTCTGAATGATCTGATTCCTCCTCTAACCACTCCCTATCTCCGTGCAACACGAACATGACCTGGGGCAGACCGCTGCTGTCCGGCCCGAGGTCAATATCCGTGACCCTTAGGATATCCTCATAAGGCAGTTGCCCATGTTTGAGATCCTGCGCCAGCTGGCGATGGTTCTGCCGGCTGTATGCTCGGAATGTCGTCCGTTCGTCGATCTTCGTTCTTATGGGTAAGGTGTTGAGGAACATGCCCAGCACGTCCTCCCATTCGGACGCCCCTCTTTCGGATACCGGTGTGGCGATCACCACTTCCTCGCCTGTACCCAATCGAGCCTGGAGGACCTGCCAGACGGCCATCCAGACGGCGAATCTGCTAAGTCCCGCCTTTTTGCAATAGGTGTCCATCAAAGCAAGGGTGGCTCTGTCGAACGGCCCGGTGATCATCCCAATTCTACCGGGCGTTCCGTCGGTCAGCGTATGGTCCGGTATGATGCGCACCGGCTCGCCGAGTGCGGATAAGCGTTGCTTCCAGTAGGCCTCGAGACGTTCGCGCAGCCCTTCGGAGAAGGTCCAGTGCTGCCACCGCGCGAAGTCGATGTATCGGTATGCGGGCTTCTGCCATTCGGAGGCTGAAACCCTGCCCGACAAGAGCGCCTCTAGTTCTTTTATGAAGAGGTTCATCGACCATTCATCGGTCAATGCGTGATGGAACACCAGCAACAGGCAGGGAGTCTTCCCCGCCGGAGTCACCCATCTTGCCCTCCAGCCGGGATTAGTTGACAGGTCGAAATGTCGGTCACGCTCATCTGACATCATTGAGATGCATTCCTCAGAAGAACCCGCATCCAATTCGTCCCAGTCAATGCTCCAGTCTTCGACCGGTATTTCCTCCTGCCAAAAGCCTTCGTCTTCCTGCCACAGCCTGGTGCGAAGGATGCCGTGGCGTTCGGCCATGAGCTGAAGTATGCCTTTCGTTTCCGAGGCGTTACGTCCGGAGGGGATCGGCAATGTGCTGGCGATGTGATAGGACGACGGTTGTGCCAGCAGCAACTGAAGCATCCACATCCGGCGCTGTGCCCAGCTCATGGGTACCCGCTCGCCAGGAAGAAGGTCGGGCATGTCCGAGAGGCGCATGACTGCTCCGCCCTCGCCGACCCTGGCATCGATGCTTGTCGCAAGGCTCTCCAGGCGACTGTCGGTGTAGAAGTCAGGAAGCGACACGGCGACCCCAAACTCCTTGTGCATACGGCCAGCCAGTCGCATGGCGATGAGCGAATGGCCTCCAAGGCGGAAGAAGTCCGCGTCACGGTGCTTAACTTCCACACCGAGCAGTTCAGACCAGAGCGCAGCGAGCCTTCGTTCTGTGGGGGTGGCCAATGGCAGCCCTTCGTCCCCTTCGCCCTGCTGCTCGGCGATCGCCCGAAGGGTACGGTTGTCGGTCTTGCCGTGTGGGGTGAGGGGGATCGATCCGATGATATGGATGCGGAAGGGAACCATGTAACCCGGCAGGAGTTCAGACATCGCAGCACGTATGCCTGACTCATGGCCTCCGGATCCTTCCTTAAGCGTCACCCATGCGCGCAGCCTGTTGGAACCATCCCCGTCGGGTTCGGCGAGCACGACGGCCTCCCGTACACCCTCACAGCGGAGCAGGGTCGCACTGACATCTCCCAGTTCGATACGCACTCCGCGCACCTTCAACTGGTCGTCCATGCGGCCGAGGAACAGGATATTGCCGTCGGGAAGGAACCTGGCCAGGTCGCCTGAGCGGTAATAAATCAGGTCGGAACCGGCTTCCAGCGGGTCGGTTACGAAGCGCTTCCGGGTCTCTTCTTCGTTGTTGATATACCCGCGTCCTGTTTGTGCACCACCGATCCAAAGTTCTCCCGGCATGCCGGGTGGGACAGGGCGGCCATGATCATCCATAAGCAGTAGGACAATGTTAGCCATCGGCATCCCAATGGGGGGGGGCGTGTGTCCATAATCGGTATGACACCGCCAAATACATACAGTAACTGCAGTTTCCGTCGGGCCATATCCGTTGTATAATGATGAACCCAGCTTAGTCAGGCATTCTTTCATAAGTGTGTAGGAAAGCGCCTCACCTCCGCAATCTATGATCCGAACGATCTTTTTCAGTTTTTCTATGCCCGGGACTTCCAGTAATAACTTCAATACAGCAGGAGTAAAAAAAAGGATGCTGATGTGATGTTTCAGTATCAAGTCTCTTATATACTCAAGATCAGCATCTGCATTCGGATCGGGGAAAACGACAGCACATCCTGTGACCATGGGCAGCAGAAGTTCAGGAATACAAACATCGAAACTCAGCGCTGTTTGTTGTAAGGTCCTGTCTTCAATCCCTATTGAGGAGAATTTTTTGTTGAAAAGCAAATAGTTCACCAAATTTCTATGCTCCATCATGGTTCCTTTAGGCATGCCTGTAGAGCCGGAGGTGAACATGATGTATGCGAGATTGGAGCGATCAGATTTATATTGATCATTGGTTTCACATGAAATATCAGAAGCCATCATATCCCGAAAGAGATATGTTCGCTCCGCAAATCCGGGTATTGCCGTCATGTCTTCACCGGTCAAAATCATAGATGCCCGGGCTTGCTCTGCCATCTTTTGCAATCTTTCTACCGGGACACTGGTCTCCATCAGCAGGAAAGCGCCTCCCGCCTCAAGAATGCCAAGCATCGAGATGAGCAGTTGAGGAGAGCGCTGCATGTAGACGGCCACCACCACATCCGTGCCGATGCCTTTATTTCGAAGGAAGGCGGCGATTTGCACGACCTGTGTCTGCAAGGTTTTGTAATTGGTCACATTGCCGTTCGCCTCGATCACCGCAGGCCTGTCGGGATAGTTTTCTGCGGTCTGGCGAAAGATGTCGTGAAGGGTCGTCGCGGGATAGTGATCGATATTATCTCTGCCGGAGAGTTCAATGATACGCTCCCGCTCTCCGGGCAGCAGGATGTCGATGTCGGAGACCAAGGCAACCTGTCGACTGACGCATTGGATCATCACACTGCGCCATGTGTCCAGCAGGGCAGCGGCGTCGGCCAAAGAAATCTTCGACACGTCGATGTCTGCCGAAAAAGCCATGGTGTGTCGACCATCTTTGACTTGTGATCGGCTCAACGTGAGTGCTACGTCGCCGGAAACCCCAAGCTGCCTGAACGGCAGATTCTCCACAGACAAGCCGGTCAAAGACAATGAAGAGGCATAGTCCTCTTTGAAATTCACGATCGCCCTCCATGACATGGTCCTCGCCGAATCACCAGCCGAAAACCCGACCTCCAGGATGCTGAACAGCGGCATCCTCGCATGCTCGACGGCACTTCTCATACGCTCGGCGGCAAGTGCGAGATAGTCATCGATGCTGCCGGGCGACTCCGCATCCATGGTGACGGGAACCACGTTCATAAAACATCCCACCATGGATGCATCCTCCTCGCGGTTACGCATGTCCACCGGCATCCCGAAGGTCACGGCTCCACCAGGACCCAATCTCTGCAGACAAAGAAAGTAACAGCCCATCATCACCTGCAATGGTGTCATCCCCCTTTTCGCAGCGTATAATCGCAGTCTTTGCGACAGATCCTCACCCAGATCGAGATCCAATCTGTCCGATACATACGGGTCGGTATTCAAATCCCTGACCCGATGACGGCCACCGGGCCAGAGATGCCCCATGCCTTTGGAGAAAGATGACTCCTGCCAGTAGCGCTTCGTCTCCTCAGACGCCGGATCTGACAGCCATGTTCTTTCCGCAATCGCCTTTCTTCCCAGATGCGAACCATGGATACTTGCTTGTGCGGCATTTCCTGTCTTCAGACTATTATAAATTTCAGACAACCGCTGAAACATGACCACCTTCGACCTCCCGTCGGTGGCGATATGATGCAACACGATCTGCAGCAGATGGACATCCACATCTTCACTTATGAGTCGCACCCGGATAGGAGGCTCCGACTCCAGATCGAAGGGCCTCTTCAGGAACTCCTCGATGTCGGGCAACGCATCCGAATCGATGAACTCGAAGGGTATGGGCAGCAATGGCTTGATGTGCTGCCAGATGTCACGGTCATCTTCGAAGTACACCGTGCGCAACGAGGGCTGGGAATCTGAAAGAGTTTGAAAAGACGACTTTAACACTTCGACATCCAGCCCTCCGCGTATGCGAAAGGCCATTGACTGGTGGTTGTTTGAGCCGCCCCGGTCGGCGTCGTACTGCCGCCAGAAAAGGATCTGAGCATAGGTGGCAGGAAATATGCCTTCACCGGTATCTCCCTCAGGTAGATGAGATGTCGGAGCTTTGTCGTTTACGGCATTTGACCCGTCTTCTTGTGCCAGGTTTCTCAATAGCGTTTCCAACGCTTCCGGAGAAAGGGATGAGAGCCGCTCTCCAAGGTCAATACGTTCCGTCGACATATTCGTCTTTCTTCAATACTGATTCGAATCGCTCGTTCATATCTTCTTCAGCAAAGCCTCGATCTGCTCCTGCGTCAGATTGGCGAGTCTTTGCTCCAGAGACTTTATCAGGGCCTCTTTGCGAAGCACCGAGATGCGGGTCGCCAAGGTCTGAGGTGTGGGATGCCTGAAGATCTCATGCGCCGGCAGCTCGATGTCGTATCGCGTACCGATCCTTTGAGCTGCCCGGATCGCTTGCAGCGAGTCGCCGCCGAGTCCGAAGAAATTGGCGGCCCTGCCTACATCCTTGCACCCGGTGATCGCATCGCGGAATACTTCCGCCAGGAAGCGCTCTGTCTCATCGATTGGTTTTTCTGACCCCGCCTGCAGCATGTGTTCAAGACGGTTTGCCAGTTGTCTTCTCTGCACCGTGCCGATGCTACTCTTGGGGATGCTGTCGATGACAAGTATGAGGCTGGGTATCTTGTAATGACTGAGCTGGTCGAACAGATAGCTCCTGAGCGACGCCTCGTCGGCATCGAAGCCCTTATGCAGCACCACGGCGGCCGCGAGATCCTCTCCGAGGGATGGGTGGGGCACGGCGAAACAGGCGGCTTCAGCTACGGCTTCGTGCCTGAGCAGACAGGCATCAACTTCCGCCGGGGACACCTTCTCGCCGCCCCGGTTTACGATCTCCTTTACTCGGCCGTGCAGGAACAGATAGCCGTCATTGTCCATCTGCCCCAGGTCGCCGGTACGGAACCATCCGCCATCAATCCGCTCCTGTCTTTCCTCCGGGAGGTTAAGGTATCCGGGCGTCACGTTGTCGCCCCTGATCACCACTTCCCCGACCCCGCCGGGGGCAATTTCCTTTCCCTCGCTGTCGATCACACGGACTTCCGGACCCATGGACAGGCCTACGGAGCCGGGCTTCCGAACGGCGGGTGGCAATGGGTTGGAACACATCTGGTGGGCTGCCTCCGTCATGCCATAGGCCTCTATGACCGGTACACCGAATGCTGATTCCAGCGTATCGAACAAGGCGACCGGCAATGCGGAGGATGACGATCGAACGAACCGAAGATGATGGCCTTCCTGAAGACCCGGATGTGCCTTCAGATGGTCCAGGATGTTCTTATGACGTGTGGGAACGGCGGAATACCAGGTGGCTTTGCGCGCGTTGAGGAACCCAAAGAAACGGGCCGCGTCAGTGCCTTCGGGGGCCAGCACCCTGCCCCCTGAAACGAGCGGTGCAAGCAGACAGGCGACGATGCCGTGAATGTGGAACATCGGCATGACATTCAGGCACAGGTCTTGAGGTCCCAGCTTCAGCGCCTCGGCGATGTTGGAAGCGGAACGTATGAGGTTTCCATGCGTCAGCAGCACCATCTTCGCTTTGGCTGTGGTACCGGATGTATGCAGGATCAGGGCCACATCCTCCGGCCGGGGCTCCGGATGGATCGACGGCGCTGTATCATTTCTGCGTACTGCGATGTCTTCGAAATGTATGAGGGGCAATCCCATCCTTTCAGCCGCTTCAAGGGCGGCAGCAGGACTTCCTTCGCCGACCAGGATCGCGCGAGGTTCGAGATCCTCCAGCCAGGAAAGCAGATCGGGCAGGGAAGCTGCGGGGTTCAAAGGCGCTGCGATGCAATGGCAGGACAAGCCAAGGAAGGCTACACAGAGCCTGGCACCGTCAGGAAGGAGGATGGCAATACGGTCTTCGCGTCGGATCTTTTTGTCTTCCAGGACCTCGCCCAGGGCAGAGGCAAATAGAACAATGCCGGAGCGGTTGAATGAAAGCTGTTCGCCATCCTCAAGGAAGATGAAGGATGGACTGGAAATATGATTCTCCCGGAGGACCTGAAAGATGGTTGACATTGGAAACGTGTGGGGATGGTGTCAGTAAATGTATCCCAATCCGAAGTCAGTTCAAAGGCTTCGACAGGATACGATGGAACCTCAGTGACCGTCCGGATTGAAGCCTTGAATGTTTATTCAAACACGCGGACAAACACATGTCATCGGCGATGAATGAGAAGGCTGGAGGCTGCTCGGCAAAATAAGTCCGACAAACGAAATACGGACTTAAAATGCCGTTTACGCAATACGAATAATGACATTCATCACCTCAAAAGGTTCTCTATAGGGTGAATACGTATCTATTTACCTGTCAAGAAAATGGGGAGCACCAGACCTATTTATAAAATGGCTTTTCAGACAGGAATGAAACTAATTTCAAATCATCTCGGACAACAATAAACGATAATTGGTATTCTAGCATTTTTTGTATAAAATGCTACTTTATTACAATTATCTCAACATGAAACATTTTTTTGCTTTATTTCTCCTGTTTTTTACAGTTACAACACAGGCCCAAGTAGGTATTGGGACAACTACCCCAGCTGCTTCGGCACAATTAGACATAAGTTCTACGAGCAAAGGTTTGCTTATTCCCCGGGTAGCATTAACCGGAACAACAGATGCGGTAACAATCTCAAGTCCAGCAGTTAGTTTATTGGTTTATAACACAACTGCAAATTCGTATGTTACACCCGGATATTATTACAATAGTGGTACGTCAGGCTCAACATTATGGGTGAGGTTAGTTAACGAATGGGCATTGGATACAAAGCTGAATAAAACAGACACGGCCTCCTTGTCGACCCGCATTCACACCAAGCTGGATAAATGGGACACGGCCTCCTTGTCGAACCGCATTGACACCAAGCTGAGTAAAACAGACACGGCCTCATTGTCGGAACGCATTAACACCAAGCTAAATTCTAGTGTTATTGATCTCGGTATTCGAACAGGAGATATTATTTATTGGGATGAAACCTTAAGGAAATTTAGAATTCTAGCTCCTGGTACTGAGGGTCAAGTTTTAAAGATAGTATCAGGTATACCAGCATGGAGAGCTGATGCAACTACTTCGACTACAGCTTTCTCCCCCTGCGGAACAACCATTACTGACATTGATGGCAACTCCTATAATACGGTTTTGATTGGTTCTCAGTGTTGGACGAAGGAGAATTTAAGAGTGAGAAGATATAATGATGGCACTGCGATTCAATTTGATGCCACTGGTGGTTCTGGTGGTAGTTCTTCAACATGGCAGAATTTAACCATAGGAGCACATACCATTTATGCAAATGATAGTACGACAACACCGTCGAACCTCACCAAATATGGCTACCTATACAATTGGTATGCTGTAAAAGGGATATATACAACTGGATCTATTGCAAGTACTGATACTTTAAACGTCTGCCCTGTAGGCTGGCACGTTCCTACTTACGCAGAGTGGACAACTTTGACTACTGAACTTGGAGGAGAAAGTGTGGCAGGGGGCAAGATGAAATCCATTGGCACTGCTTATTGGAATAGTCCAAATACTGGGGCAACGAATGAAAGTGGTTTTTCCGCTCTCCCAGGTGGT
>CAJBZC010000543.1 GCA_903959965.1 uncultured bacterium | reverse complement strand
TCGATGCATGAGCCTTTTTTCAAGATGACAGAGGAAGTGGCGGAGGCCGGCCGGGTGACGGCGCGTGAATATTACAAGGCTCGTGGTTGGGTGATGCATCACAATACGGACCTGTGGCGTGGGACGGCGGCGATCAATGCCGCGAACCACGGCATCTGGGTGACAGGCGGGGCGTGGTTCTGCCAGCATCTCTGGGAACATTTTCTCTACACGCGGGATACCAATTTCCTTCGGACGCGGGCCTATCCGGTGATGAAGGAATCGGCCTTGTTCTTCGATGATTTCCTGATCCCGGATCCCAAGACGGGATTGCTGATCAGCACGCCGTCGAATTCGCCGGAGCAGGGCGGATTGGTGGCGGGTCCGACGATGGACCACCAGATCATCCGCGACCTGTTCCGCAATGTAGCCGCAGCGAGTAAAATCCTGAAGGTGGACGCGGACCTTGGAAGGCATCTCATTGAAAAGGCGGCACGCATCGAACCCAACCGCATCGGTCGTTTGGGGCAATTGCAGGAATGGACCAAGGATGTGGATGATTCCAGCAATAAGCACCGGCATGTTTCGCATCTCTGGGCGGTCTATCCAGGCAGTGAGATCAACTGGGAGCAGACGCCAGATCTGTTGAAGGCGGCACAACAGTCACTCATCTACCGCGGGGATGCCGCCACCGGATGGAGCCTGGGCTGGAAAATCAATCTGTGGGCACGTTTCCTTGACGGGGATCATTCCTATCAGCTGATCCGGATGCTGCTGAGTCCGTCGAAGGGCGGTGCGGGCAGTTATCCCAATCTCTTTGACGCGCATCCGCCGTTCCAGATCGATGGGAACTTTGGTGGGGCGGCGGGCATCGGCGAACTGCTGGTGCAGAGTCATCTCGGACCGATCGATCTTTTACCAGCGCTTCCATCGGCACTTCCGGATGGATCGGTCAGGGGCTTTTGTGCCCGCGGTGGTTTTGAGTTGGATCTGTCCTGGAAGGGCGGGAAACTCCTGCGGGTGACCGTGCGGTCGAAGGCAGGGATGCCGCTGCATCTGAGATACGGGAACCTGTCGGCCAAACTCACGTCCACAAAAAAGGGTGGCACATATACTTACGACGGCAACTTGAAGCCAGTCGTTCGTTGATCATATTTAAATCATTTGCAGCTATAAATATGAACACACTGTTCTGTCAGGAGCCCGGGCGTTTTGAGTATAAGGAAACGGATCTGCCTTCACCATCTGCGGGTGAAGTTGTGTTGCGGGTACGCCGCATCGGCGTATGCGGGACCGACCTTCACGCCTATGAAGGCACACAGCCATATTTTTCCTATCCCCGCATCCTTGGCCATGAACTGGGATGCGAGATCGCGGATCCGAACGGGCATGCAGGATGGAAGGCCGGGGATCCTGTGACGCTCATCCCATATTTTCATTGCGGCCGTTGCATTGCTTGTCGTTCGGGGCAGACCAACTGTTGTGCTTCGCTGAAAGTGTATGGTGTGCACATCGATGGGGGCATGCGTACGCATATCACCGTACCGGTGGCATCGCTGGTTTCGGGCGAGAGCATGTCATTTGACGAACTGGCGCTCGTAGAGCCGCTCGCCATCGGGGCACATGGCATCCGCCGGGCGGATGTGCGACCCGGTGAATTTGTGTTGATCGTTGGTGCCGGACCGATCGGGCTCGGATTGATGGCCTTCGCACGCATCGCGGGTGCGCAGGTCATTGCGTTGGACATCAACGACACGAGATTGGATTTTTGTCGGGATCGACTGGGTGTCGGGCATGTGATCCATGGCGGACGGGAAGATGTGGATGCTCGTTTGAAGGAGATCACGAACGGTGACATGCCTTCGGTGGTGATCGATGCGACCGGTAATCGTAATGCCATCCTGCAGGGATTTTCTTATATGTCGCATGCCGGCCGCTATGTGCTGGTCGGGTTACAGAAGGGCGAGGTT
>CAJBZC010000542.1 GCA_903959965.1 uncultured bacterium | reverse complement strand
GGTGGCGTGCTCCAATCTGCACTCCCCAACTATGCGCTGACCTGGGAAGCTTCCAACAGCCTTGACCTGGGTGTCGATTTCTCCTTGTTCAAGAACCGACTATCAGGTACCATCGAAGTATTCGATCGCCAGTCCAAGGATCTGATCTTCAACGTGCCTCAGCCGCTATCCAACGGCGGTACCACCGGAGGTGGTTTTTCCGTTGCCCAGAACATCGGAAACATGTACAACAGGGGTATCGAATTGCAAATCACCGGAGAAATTGTCAGAAGCAAGGACTTCTCCTGGTCCACTACCCTGAACGCTACACATTTCCAGAACCAGGTCACCAAGATGCCGGCGCTGGTACCTGAGATCATCAGCTTCCCTCATCAATTGAAGGAAGGCCGTTCCCGCTATGATTATTTCATGCGTGATTTCTACGGCGTGGATCCTTCCGATGGTTCAGCATTGTACCGCAATGTCCTGACCTTCAATCCGGCCAACTCTCGCGTTTTCGACAACTCCAAGGGCGGTAAGGATACCGTAACCACCCTCTATTCCAACGCCAGGCAAGTTTACCTGGATAAAAGTTCCATCCCCGATGTGTATGGAAGTGTGATCAATAATTTCCGCTTCAAGGGGCTGACACTCTCACTCATGATCACTTACCAGATTGGTGGTTATGCGTTTGATAACGGCTATGCGGGCCTGATGAATGCCGGAAGCCAGTATGGAGGGTCCCTGCATAAAGACCAGCTGCTTCGCTGGAGGAATCCTGGAGATATCACCAATGTTCCCCGCATGCAAAACGATCAGGGAACGAACTTCACCGGATCTTCCAGTCGATTCCTGATCAGTGCCTCTCACCTGTGGTTGAATAATGTGAATCTGTCTTATGACCTGCCAAAGTCGGTACTGGATAAGATCGGTTCCTCCGCCGCCCGCGTGTTCGTCAGCGGAGAGGGCCTGTGGCTGTTTGCCCAGCGCACGGGCATGTTGGTCAACCAGAACTACGACGGCCAGAACTCCAACACCTATCCTCCGGCAAGAGTCGTGACTGCCGGTCTCAGTGTAAACTTCTAATCTACCAGATATGAGAATCAAGATATCACTCCTCTTCGCCCTTTGGCTGGGCCTCGCATCCTGCGAGAAGGAATTCCTGGAGACGAAACCCACCAGTTCCGTATCAGACCAGGTTGTATTCACTACCACCACCGACGGCTGGAAGGCCATCGAGGGGATGCACCGCCTCCTGTATCGTCAGATGTATGGAAGCCAGGCCCTCGGCGGTATCAGTGGCAACATGATCTTCATGGATGCCCTGGGTGAAGACCTTGTCATGACCGGTCAGTCAAATGGCTGGTTCATCAATGAGTACCGCTGGATCAATCACCGGCTGGTCACCAGCAACATCTGCTATTACAACTACCTGTACTTCTTTACCTTCATCTCCAACGCGAACCAGATCCTGGCGCAGATCGACGCTGCCACAGGCTCCGATGTCGATAAGAAAGCCATAAAGGGCCAGGCGCTGGCGTACAGGTCATGGGCATACTTCATGATGATCCAGTTGTTTGGAGAGCGTTTCGACAAGACAAAGTCCAATAACGGCCTGGGATTGCCGATGAAGATCGCACCTTCCCTTGAGGCAACGCCCCGGGTATCCGTAGCGGAGATCTATACCCAGATCAACAAGGACATCGATGATGCCATCGCACTGCTCGGGGCGACCCGCCGCGACCGTTCCCATATCAACGTCAATGTGGCCAAGGGCTTCAAGGCACGCATTGCACTCGCCCAACAGAATTGGGCTGTGGCGGCGCAACAGGCATCCGAAGCACGTCAGGGTTTCACGCTGATGAGCACCACCCAGTACATGGAAGGGTTCAACAACTACACCAATCCTGAATGGATCTGGGGTTACCGCCAGCAGGAGGATCAGACCACTTACTTCTTCTCCTTCTTCGCATATATGTCCTGCAACTTCAACTCCACGAATATTCGGACGAATCCCAAGGCCATCAACAGCAAACTTTTTAACCTGATATCCAATACGGATATCCGCAAGCAGCTGTGGGACCCTACGGGAACGAACACCCAGTTCCCCATTCCGCTGAATCCGAATGGATCGAGGTTCCCCTTCATGAACCGGAAATTCCGTGTAGCCAACGTGGCACTCAGCATCGGCGACGTGCCCCTGATGCGTGCGGCTGAGATGCTGCTCATCGAGGCGGAGGCCAATGCCCGCAACGCCCAGGAGGCCAACGCCCGCCAGGCACTGTTCACACTTGTTCGTCAGCGTGATCCGAACTATGTACTTTCGACCCGCAGTGGCCAGGCCCTGATCGATGAGATCATGATGCACCGCCGTGTGGAACTCTGGGGTGAAGGCTTCCGTTTCTATGACCTGAAGCGCCTGAACGAACCCCTGGATCGTACCGGAGCCAATCACAACGCTTCACTGGTCGGTGTTTCAACCGTACCGGCAGGAGATATCCGCTGGCAGTTCCTGATCCCACAGTCGGAACTGAATAATACCAACGGCGTGGTTGTCCAGAATCCGCTCTGATCAAGACGTCCACAGGAATAAAAAAGGGAGGCTTCGGCCTCCCTTTTTTATTGCGATAAATGATTTTCTGTCACTGTTATGATGATGCTGATCTGTTGATCGGTCATCAGGGGTAGAGCAGATATTTTTTCCGAACGGCCCTGAAGGCCATCAGGCCGGGCTCCCAGCTCTTTCTGATCTCCGTTTCTGACATCCCCTGCTGCATCTGACGCATCAATGTTTCATTGCCGGCCAGTTTATTGAAGAACGATGCTTTAGCATCTCCAGATTTCGGAAGGATGAAGAATTTCTCTTTCTCGGGGAACAATCGATAGGCTTCGAACAGATAGGAGAGTTGCAGTCGCCCGTCCACCTTCTTTCTGATCGATTCAGGTGCATCCGCCAAATTCCATCCATAACACAGCTGGTCTTTCAATTTCGGATTGGCGGCCCCTGGCATGGCAACAGGCGTGAACGCATACAAATTCGATGGAAGGGAAGGATGTCCGAACACCTGGAATGGAGTCTTCGTGCCCCGACCTTCACTCAACACCGTACCCTCAAAGAAACAGGTGGAAGGATACCAATAGATCGAAGACATATCCGGCAGGTTCGGTGAAGGGGCCACCGGTAGCTTATAAATACTTTTATGCGTATAGCGGTCGCAAGGAATCACTTTCATGGGTTCGGAACCACCTGAGGAGCGCTCCCTGAGGGACTTCATCGCCGGCTCCGACAACCAGGCTTCGCCCACCAGCATGCGGGCATACTCTCCAATGGTCATCCCATAGACCACCGGAACAGGCTGCATGCCAATGAAGGAGGCAAATGCGCGCTCCAGCACCGGGCCGTCCACATAGTGCCCATTCGGATTGGGGCGATCAAGGATCAGCAAAGGCCGCCCATGTATAAAGGCGGATTCCATGAACTCCTGGAGCGATGATATGTACGTGTAAAAGCGGGTGCCTACATCCTGTATGTCGAAGATGAGTACATCGATATCCTTCAGATCCTCGGCAGAAGGTCTGCGCTTGCTGCCATACAATGAAATGACCGGGATGCCCGTCTGCTCGTCCACATAGTTGCCCACCTTGGCACCGGCATCTGCCGTGCCCCGAAACCCATGTTCCGGGCCAAAAATTGCCCGGATCTCGATCCCCAGACCCCTCAGCGTATCCACTACATGTGTGCCGTTGCTCAGCCTGGAAGTGTGATTGGCGAAAATGCCTACACGCCTGCCCTTCAGCACAGGAAGATATAGATCTAAGCGGTCAGCTCCCGGCCCGGGTGACTGGCACCATGAAACATCTCCCAAAAACAAGATGGAGAGTAAGATCAAAATGACAGATTTCATTTTCATGATTAAATTTTTTATGGTACAATCCCGTAGATTCAGGGTACCTTTGAAATGTAAACAAACGCTATTTCTTTCGCACCTGCATCCGGTCAGTCGATTCCGTACCCCGGCAACGGCATACAGCGCCAAGGAATCGCATCAGCAAAGTAAAACAAAATCAACCATGGAAGTAAAAACCGGAGACAAGGTACGCGTGCACTATTCCGGACGGCTGCTTGACGGAACACTGTTCGACTCCTCCGAAGGGCGCGAACCCCTGGAGTTCACCGTTGGTGCAGGACAGATGATCAAGGGATTTGATGCAGGCGTGCAGGGGATGCGCGTTGGAGACCGCAAGACCATACAGATCCCACCGGAGGAAGCCTACGGCCACCGCGACGAGGAGGCCATCATCGAGTTTCCCGCCGAAAACGTGCCTTCAGACATGACCCTGGAGCCGGGTCTGCAACTCACCCTTCGCAACCAATACGGACAGCCCGTACCGGTCGTGGTCCTCGAAGTGAAATCCGATGTCATCATCATGGATGCGAACCATATGCTCGCCGGCCAGGAACTGGTCTTCGAGGTAGAACTCGTCGAGATCGTCGGAGGCAAGCCACTCATCATCACACCCTGATCCCATACTGGATATTCAGCGTTCGGCCGGTACCGGTTTCCTGTTGGGAACCGGCTACCGGCCGAAACACTTTCAGGGAGCCTGATGGCGTCTAAGCCACCACCCCAGCCAGATCCCCAGCCCCAGCCACATGACCAGCGCATCGATCAGGTCGGCCCGAATATTGCCGGCAGGATACCAGATATGGGAAGTGTACGGGAAGTTCATGAACCCGGATAGTCCGATCACAAGACTCCCCAGTAATATGTCTGACCAACTCGCGCGGGACATTCTCCCCAGCAACCAGATCACCAGCGCCACCATCAGGATATTGGTCAGCAGCCCCCGGATCATGGGGGTAGTCATATCCCCCGAACGGGAGGCGTAATAGGAGAGCCTCGCCCAGGGTTTACCCTCGTTCGCCTCCGTAAAACTGGCGTAGTCACCCATCGTAGACCCTTCCGGTAACATGGGCAGCAGGTAGTGACCGGGGGCCAGGTCCTTCGACTGCAGATAGGCCAGGATGGAATCCTGTTTCGGGGTGTATTGCTCCGCCCCCTTATGCAGGTTGAGCACCGTGTGCGACAGGAATTGCCAGAGAAAAATGATGATCCCACCTACAATGGAACCGATGATCGTTTTTTTCAAGGTCGGGTTGTTTTATTGAATATAAGAAAAATAGCACATATCTGCAATGATAATCCCCAGCCTGACAAACCTGCAATTTGTCGCATCTTTGTGCCATGAATGATTTCCACTCACCAGTTGCCGGGCGGTTCATGAAATATGTGACCATCGATACCCAGAGCGATCCCCACAGCCCGGCCCAGCCATCCACCGAAAAACAGAAAGATCTTTCACGCATACTTGTCGCGGAACTGCTGGACATGGGCGTCACAGACGCTGAATTGGACGAAGCAGGTTACGTATATGCAACCATCCCATCGACGGTTGCACATCCCGTTCCGGTCGTTTGTTTCTGCGCCCACGTTGATACCGCGCCCGACTGCAGCGGTACCGGCGTCAAGCCCCAACTGCATCGGAAATGGGACGGAAGCCCCATCGTACTTCCGGATGATCCAACCCAGGTACTCACCACCGAGCGTCACCCCTATCTGGCGGAACGCATCGGAGATGACATCATCACCGCCTCCGGCACCACTCTGCTGGGGGCCGATGACAAGGCCGGTGTCGCCATCATCATGGAAGCCGCCGCCCGCTGGATGGCAGATCCTTCGATCCCGCATGGGAACATCAGACTGCTTTTTACCCCGGACGAAGAGATCGGCCGCGGAGTGGATAAGGTGGACATGCAACGCCTCGGCGCCGTGGCCGGCTATACCCTCGATGGCAGCGAACGCGGATCGCTGGAAGACGAGACCTTCTCCGCCGATGGGCTGGACGTTGTCATCCAGGGGATCAGCGCCCATCCGGGCTTTGCGAAAGGCCGGTTGGTAAACGCACTGAAAGTGGCGGCCGCATTCATCGAGGCCTTGCCCAAGACCGGACTGAGTCCGGAAACGACTACCGGCCGCGAAGGGTTCGTTCATCCTGTACACATGCAGGGAACCGCCGAGTCTGCCACCGTCAGTTTCATCCTGCGGGATTTCCGCACCGCCCGGCTTGATGAATACGAAGCCCTGATCAGGCATCTGCTCGATGAAGTAATGACCCGTTACCCGGGGGCGGTCTACCAGATCCGTCGGACGGAACAGTACAGGAATATGAAAGAAGTCCTCGACCAGCATCCCGAGGTGGTGACAAAGGCCGAAGATGCCATCCGCCGGGCCGGCATGACGGTGCTCAAGCACCCGGTGCGCGGCGGAACCGACGGTTCCAGACTCTCGTTCATGGGATTGCCCTGCCCCAACATCTTCACCGGCGAAATGGCCTTCCACTCGCTCCAGGAATACGTGAGCGTGCAGGATATGGAGAAAGCAGTCGAGACGATCCTGCATCTGGCCACCATCTGGACAGAATCCGACAAATAGGATACAACCCCGGAGGCTTTCTGAACGTCTATCAGTAATATTACAAAGTCTAAACAACCATCAACATGGATTTCCTCTTCTCCGCCACCTTTGTGTGGATCGTTATCATCCTCCTGCTGATTTTCTCCAGCCTCGTCACCGTAAAACAAGGCTTCATTGATGTCATCACGATGTTCGGCAAGTATCGCCGCGTGCTGCGTCCGGGTCTGAACTTCAAGATCCCCATCCTTGAAAAGGTATTCCGCTCCGTCAGTGTGCAGAACCGTTCCGTGGAACTGGAATTCCAGGCCGTCACCGCTGATCAGGCCAATGTCTATTTCAAGAGTATGCTGCTCTATTCCGTTCAGAATGATACGGAAGACACCGTAAAAAAAGTCGCCTTCAAGTTTTTCAGCGACCGCGACCTCATGCAGGCGCTTACCCGCACCATCGAGGGCACCATCCGGGCCTTCGTTGCCACCAAGCGGCAGTCGGAGATCCTGGGACTTCGCAGAGAGATCGTGGCCTTCGTGAAGGAAGAAATCGACCAGGCCCTGGAAGAGTGGGGATATCACCTGATCGACCTGCAGATCAATGACATTACATTCGATCAACTGATCCTGGAGAGCATGAGCCGGGTGGTGGCCTCCAACAACCTGAAAGCCGCCGCCGAGAATGAAGGACAGGCCCTCCTCATCACCAAAACCAAGGGCGCTGAAGCGGAAGGTAACGCCATCAAGATATCGGCAGAAGCGGAGCGGGAAGCCGCTCAACTGCGTGGTCAGGGCGTGGCACTCTTCCGCCAGGAAGTCGCCAAGGGGATGACAGAAGCCGCCGAACAATTAAAACAGGCGAACCTGGATACGAACGTGATCCTGTTCAGCATGTGGACCGAAGCCATCAAGAACTTCGCCGAAGTCGGTAAAGGGAATGTGATCTTCCTTGACGGCAGCAGTGATAACATGCAGAAGACCATGCGACAGATCATGGCGCTGATGCAGATGGACGAAAAGAAAAAAGATTAATGCCCGGCGGCCCTTCCCCTTTGGAAGGGCCGCTTTTTTTAATTCTGCGGCTGACTGCGCACAAAATTTTGTTAAGCCGGCAGGCGGGTGCGATTTTTGAGGCATCTTTGGGGAAGTCAAACATCATCGCCTATGTTCGGTTGGTTGTTACAGGTGACAGATACGGTTTCACGTGCCGCAGACATCGTCGCCGCACCTAAGAAGGTGCATCTCTGGGATATCCTCGCCTCCGGTGGTCCGCTGATGATCCCGCTGGCCCTGCTCTTCGTCCTGGCCCTCTTCTTCTTCATCGAACGAAACATTGCCATCAGAAGGGCTTTATCGCTGGATGACAGTTTCATGCCCATGGTGCGCGACCATATCACATCGGGTAATATTTCCGCCGCCCGTTCCGTAGCCCGGAACACACCGAATCCCGTTGCCAGGGTGATCGACAAAGGAATCCAGCGCATCGGAAAACCCATCGATGCCATCGAACGGAGCATGGAAAGCGTCGCCCAGCTCGAGATGTATAACCTGGAAAGAAACATTAGTGTGCTGAGCGTCATCTCCCGCGCCGCACCCATCTTCGGATTCATTGGCACGCTGGCGGGACTCATGCAGTTGTTCTTCGATATCAATACCACCGGAGAGTTCGTGCTCAACACCATCGCCGGCGGTTTGTATGTGAAACTCGTGACCTCCATTTCCGGTCTGTTGATCGGCCTGATCTCGTTCCTGGGGCATAGTTATCTCCACGTACAGATCGACAAGACCGCCAATAAGATGGAAGTCGCCGCCGCTGATTTTCTTGACATCCTTCAGGAGCCCACCAAGTAAGGAAACCCATGAGACTCAGAAAGAAAGCCCAGGGCGAAGCAGAAGTGTTTACGGATGCATTGAATGACATCCTGTTCATCTTGCTCATGTTCTTCCTGATCGTGTCCACCCTGGCCAACCCCAATGTCATCAAGCTCTCCCAGCCAAAGTCTAAGAGTGATACCAAGGCCAAGCAGAACGTCGTGGTATCTATTGATGCCGAGAAGCAATACTATGTCGGGCAGACAAAAGTGTCGGTCGAGCAGTTGAAAGAAGCCCTGCAGCCGGCAATTGACAAGGAAAAAACCGAGATCCCGACCATTGTGATCAATGCAGACCGGACCGTTCCGATCGATGATGTCGTGGCCGTCATGCGCATCGCCAGGGAACTGGGTGCACGTACCGTCCTCTCCGTGGACAAGAACTGACCCATGTCTTCCACCATCATGCTTCGTGCCGCCCGACAGCGGCTTCGTCAGTCGCTGACCCCTCTTTATGGCGAACGCGAATCCACCTTCATCGCCGACTGGGTGCTGGAGCAGGTCACCGGCTGGTCTAAGGAATACGCTCGTATGCAGCCCGATGCCGAACTTTCTCCCACGATGGCCGAATACATCGATCTTCATCTGAAGGATCTGCTTCGTTGGCGCCCTGTGCAATATGTCCTCGGAGAGGCCTGGTTCATGAACATGCGATTCAAGGTCGATGAACGTGTACTGATCCCCCGGCCGGAAACCGAAGAACTGGTGGAATGGGTGACATCTGCAGTGAAAGAAGAAATGATGGGACGGATCGGTCAACGCCGGATCCTCGATATCGGCACCGGAAGCGGTTGCATTCCGATTGCGCTGAAATCCACTTTATCTGAAGCATCGATTTGGAGCCTCGATGCCAGTGAGGACGCCCTCGCTTTAGCCAGGGAGAATGCCCGGATATTGCGTGCAGACGTCCATTTTCTGCATGTGGATGTGCTGGATGACCGCTCCCTGCCTGAAATCCCCGAGGTAGATATCATCGTCAGTAATCCGCCTTATGTGCTCGAAAATGATCGTGCAGACATGCGTCCCAACGTCATTGACTGGGAGCCACATATGGCCCTGTTTGTTGAAGGATCGGACCCTTTGCTGTTTTATCACCGAATCGCAGAGCTGGGCCTGATGAAGCTTTCCGAACGGGGACAGGTGTTTGTGGAGATCCAGGAAACCATGTCGGATGCGGTTGTCTCGCTGTTCCGCGCACGGGGGTATCGTGAGATCGAAGCCAGGCGTGACCTTTCAGGCCGCGACCGGATGGTCAAAGCCCGAAAGGCCTGAGCCTTTTGCTATCTTTGCACTCCCCATGCAGTTATCCATTGATGAACGATACATGTTCCGCTGTCTGGAACTCGCCCGCCTCGGCCTGGGCAGCACGGCGCCCAATCCGATGGTGGGGGCGGTGTTGGTGCATGAAGACCGGATCATTGGCGAAGGATATCATCAAAGATGCGGAGGTCCGCATGCCGAAGTGAACTGCCTGGACAATGTCCAGCCCGAGGATCGACATTTGATCCCAGCCTCCACCCTGTATGTATCCCTTGAGCCTTGCGCACATCATGGTCGCACCCCGCCCTGTGCGGCACGAATCATACGCGAAGGGATCCGGGAAGTGGTCGTGGCCATCCGGGACCCCTTTCCCTTAGTGGACGGAAAAGGCATTGAATTGATGGAAGCGGCCGGCATCCGGGTGCGTCTTGGAATGATGGGAAAGGAAGCGGAATGGCTAAATCAAAGGTTCCTCACTTTTCATACTAAAGGGCGCCCCTACATCATCCTGAAATGGGCCCGTTCGGCAGACGGTATGATTGCCGGTCCCGGGCCAAGCCGGATATCGATCTCCGGACAAGCCACCCGTGCACTTGTTCATCAGTGGCGGTATCAGGAGGCGGCCATCATGGTGGGGGCTGGTACTGTTGAAGTTGATGATCCCCGGCTAACTGTCAGACCATCACCGTCACCCCGCCAGCCGGTTCGCATCATCCTGGATCCACGCCTGCGATTGCACACCGGACATCGGGTTTTCGACCCGGAAGGACCTGTCGTCATCTGCAATGTGTTGAAAGAGGGAACAGAAGGTCACCTTCGCTATCTTCGCCTGCCGCCGACTGAAGACCTGCTGCCAGGGATGCTGCAACGACTCCATGACCTTGGCATCCAGAGCGTATTTGTGGAAGGTGGCCGAAAGCTGCTGGAAGCTTTTCTTAAGGCGGATGCCTGGGATGAGATCCGTAGGATCACCGCCAGGGATAAGCGAATTCCGGGTGGCTACCCGGAACCCGCATGGGCAGGTATGCAGCCACTCCGGCGGGACTTCATCGAACAGGATATGATCGAAACATTCATACATGGATAACCCTCACGGAAAGGATGCGCTCAGCTTTCTGACCCTCGGTCAGGAATCCTCTGCTGAGTACAGCGACCGGGGTAGTCGCTTCATCGGATATGCCTTTCCGGTGTTGGATGAAGAGGCGTTCAAGGAACGATTGAAGGAGTTGAAGAAGGAGCATCCCAAGGCAGTTCATCACTGCTTCGCCTATCGTATCGGGCTCGACGGCAACCGCTTCCGGGCATCAGATGACGGAGAACCCTCCGGTTCCGCCGGCCGGCCCATCCTGGGTCAGATCGATAGCCGAAAACTCATCAATACCGCCGTGGTAGTGGTCAGGTATTTTGGTGGCACCCTGCTGGGCGTGCCCGGACTGATCAATGCTTACAAGACAGCGGCCACCTTCGCACTTCAGGTAGGCCCCAGCGTGGAACGCCCCATCGAAGATGAATATGAAGTTGAATTCGATTACACCCTGATGAACGAGGTGATGACTGTGGTGAAGCGTCATGCCTGCTCCGTTATCCGTCAGGAAATGCAATTGTTCTGTCTGCTCCGGATCGGAATCCCCCGCAGAAGTCGCATTGAATCTGTTTCCCAGCTCGAAAACATCCGCGGGGTTGAATGCCGTCCCGCCCGGGAACGGTCTTGAATCCTACCTGATTTTCCTACCATCTCTGCAGTAAGGGTTATACCCCCTCGCTTCATGATTTTTCAGCCAGGACCCATGTAATAACGAAGTCCGGGATCAGCAGATGTCCGGTCCGATGTCGCGGAGCCATTTCCGGCAAGGCTTTCAGTCTTCTGACCAGCATTCCCTCCGGCCCGTCCTCCACCCTCACCTCCCGGAAATCCAAAAATCTGCGGGTCAATGGATATTGCATTTTGTAATAGGCCTCCTTCAGGGAGAAGTACATGGTGGCCAACTCATCAGGTATCGTTGCCCCGGAAATCCTTTCCAATTCTGATTCGTCAAACAGCATGTCCCAAAGGCTGCGATCCACGGCAGTGCTTCGCTCAATGTCGAGACCAATGGACGGATGGTGATCGATCGAACATAACAGAGCCCCGACCAAACCCTGAGTATGGCTGATAGAACCGGTGATCCCGGCCGGCCAAACCGGGGACCTGTCGTTTCCAGCCGGGATCGCCATGGCCGCATATCCCATAAATTCCATGGCCTTTCGTGCACATGATCTGCCGGCGGAAAATGTCTGCAGCCTTTCCCTGCCGAAACCATCTGAATAGGCCCGTTCTTCCGGCCATAGAACTTCCGGAGAAACGGCTTCAGTTGTAAAATATGAAAAGATATTCGGGATTTTGGGCTCGATCATTGCCTGTTAGTTGACAAGATGTGTATAACAAAAAAGATTCCAAGGTACATCGTATCTCTACGTTTTTCGGATTCAGGGGAAGCTTAATTTTATTCTCTATCCCTGAAATTACAAATTGCCGGGGCTCATCTTCCTCCTGTTGATGGCCCTAGATCCTTCTAATCCGTAACCCCAGTTAATACTCGTTTCCCCGAGTCATCAACCCTGTATTCATGCCCGTTGAGGATGCATGCGCGAATATCGTTCGCTTCCCTCGTTCTGGAGCATTGGATCATGTTGATGGCCCGGTACAAACCTACATGAGTTTCACCCATCAACCCAGCGAATGAATCAGGGAAGTCAGGATCAGGGATCTGACCAGGGACCGGCGCATACCCTCGGAGGGTCAGTAGCAGGCGTTGTCCATAACGGGCAGAGTGACCTATTTCCGGCAACAGACGGGCAGCGGCAACTTTGGTATCTGTACCGGTTGGATCCATCGGACGACCGCTATCACAAGCCTATATCCCTGAAACTCACGGGAAACCTTAATGTCAATGCGCTGGAAGAGACATTGAAGGGAATCATACAAAGGCATGCTCCGCTCCATTCCGTTTTTGTGGAACTGGACGGTGAACTATACCAGCAGGAGGCTGACCCTAATGGCTTTATCCTTGAAAAACGGGATCTGACTGATCAGCCTTCAGATCTCGGGGATATGGTGGCCGGCGAAGCGGCACAAGTGTTCCTGAGGCGAGCGTTCGATCTGGAACGTGAACCACCGATCAGGGGATTGCTCCTCACGCTGTCAGCCGAAAGTCATATCCTCCTGCTGGTCTTACATCACATCCAGACAGACGGCGGATCCTATCGACTTCTCATCCGGGAATTGTCCACCGGGTACGCGAAGAAGGCCGCCCGTGAATCGGACATGGAAACGGCGGGTGGTTCCGATGCCCTGACCTGGGGGCGTGCGGAAAAATTCTACCTCAAAACGCCGGACGCCGCAACGGATATCGCATTCTGGAAACAACACCTCCTTCAGGCTCCCGCAGATCTTCGATGGCCTCATCTTCCCGGAGGATCAGGGGCTGCAACTCCTCCCACCCTCGGCATCAGTCAGCAGTTCATCCCGGAGAAATTCAAGGAGGTGATTCGCCCATATGCCGACGCCGGTTCCGGATCCCTGCTCAGGCTTTTTCTGTCCACCTTTGCCATACTCCTGCATAGGCTAACCGGACAGGAACATATCCTGGTAGGACTGCCTGTGCATGACCGGCGGGGGGGGCGAGAGAGGGCGCTGATTGGATTCAGGATGAAGACCATCCCCCTGTGCCTGAATATTTCGAAGGGGATGGCCTACCGCGACATCGTTCGTCAGTTGAATACCACCCTGAGGTTAGCATACCGACATTCCAGGCTACCGTCAGGGACCTTGAATACTTTCATCCCCCAGGGAGACCATCAAACGCCCGGCAGATTATTCCACTCCCTGTTCAATCACCGGGAAGACCCCCTGGAGGATGTTAATTTCCAGGGACTGAATGCCGAGTTGTTCCCCCTGCATGTAAACTCCCCGAAGGCGGATCTCTCGATCATACTGTCCGCCAAACCCGGGATCGAGGCGTTGATGCAGGAAGGGATCAGCTTAAATTACGATCGCTCCATCTTTGGGGAAGAGGATATCCGGAAGTTGTTCGACCGCTGGATGCTGATCCTGCGTCAGTGCCTGGTTGATCCTTCCATTGACGCAGATGCCTTGGAAATCCTGCTGCCCGAGGAAACAGATCCTGCCATCTGGAGCATGGAAAAGGGCATGGTGGAAACATACCCTCGCAGCTCCCTGCATGCAGTTGTACTGGATGTCGCCCGGAACTTTCCTGATAAACCGGCGGTGGTCACCCCGGAAGGAGAACTCAGCTTCGGTATGCTGGATACCCTTTCGGGGTCTCTCGCGAATTTTCTGCGGGAGCAGGGCGTAGGTCGGGAGACTCCGGTCGGAATCCGGATCGGACGAAGCCCGGAATTTGTCATTGCAGTGCTCGCCGTAATGAGGGCCGGTGGCGCATTCCTGCCCATTGCACCAGACCTGCCTCCGGCCCGCGTCAGATATATGTTGAGAGATGCGTCCGCCCCACTTTGCCTGACGGATCAATCCATGCCAGAGGAAATGGGGCTGGGCATTCGTGTACTTGATGTTCGAAGATCCATCGAGAGAAGCCGGGTCTGCAGCGGAATATCCGGACTGCCCGACCTGTCAGGTTCCCGCCTGGCCTATATCATGTACACGTCCGGGTCCACCGGACGCCCCAAGGGTGTGATGGTGGAACACCGTCAGATCCTGAATCGGCTGATGTATACCAGGGATCTCCTGCATTTCGGACCGGATGACAGAACCCTGCATCGTTCTGCGGTCAGTTTTGACGTATGGATACCGGAGGTGTTCCTCCCACTCATATGTGGTGGATCCGTGGTTATGTCCTCCGGTAAAATACCGCAAGGTGCGGAAGAAATCGCCACACTCATCGAAAGATTTGACATCACTTATATTCATTTCGTGCCCGGATTGCTCGCTCAATTCCTCGAGTTGGGACGCATACCCGGCGTTGACCGGACCTTGCGGACGATCTGGTGCGGCGGCGAAGCGCTTTCAGAAGAAACCTTGCAGCGTTGCCTGGAAACCTACCGTGCACAACTCTGGCATGGATATGGCCCAACGGAGACCGCTGTCGGTGTTGCCTGCTGGCGTGCTACCAGCGGTCATGGATACCAGAAGATCCCAATCGGCCGTCCCTTCGCCAACACAGTGCTGCGGGTGGCAGACAGCCTTGGCCGTCGCCTTCCTCCCGGGGTGACGGGCGAATTGTGGATCGGCGGGTCACAGACGGGCCGTGGCTATGTGAACGATCCGGCCCTTACCCGCGCACGATTTGTGGACGATCCGCTGGAACCTGGCAGCGGACTTCGATTCTACCGCAGCGGCGACTTGGCGCGCTTCTTGCCCGATGGCCAGTTGCTGTTCATGGGCCGTGCCGATGACCAGGTTAAGATCCGCGGCCAGCGAGTCGAACCGGAGGAAGTAACCCTGGCCCTGCGTAACTGCCCGGGTGTACGGGAAGCACTGGTGCTGTCGGAACCTGACGGTGCCGGCGGTCATCGTTTGCGGGGCTGGGCCATGGCGGACCGATCTGCTGCGGCAGATGCGGAAAAAATACGCGCCTGCCTGTCGGAACAACTGCCTGCCTACATGATCCCCTGGCGGATCGAGCTCCTGTCGTCCTGGCCGCTGACCCCTCACGGGAAGGTGGATCGTCAGGCCTTGCTGGCGATGCAGGTTCCGTCGCCTTCGCTGGCCGTCCCAGCCGCCGAACCCTTGGAGGGTATGGAGTCCGGTTTGGCGGCGATCTGGTGCGAAGTGCTGGGCATCAGCCGGGTCGGTCGTTCAGATGATTTCTTTTCGCTGGGCGGTCACTCACTGCAGGCACTTCGGATGACAGGCCTGGTGCAGTCGAGACTGAGCGTTCCGATGAGCCTGTCGGACCTCTATGCACATCCCCGGCTGTCAGCACTGGCGGCGGTATTGTCGGATCGGGCGAGCCAGACCACAGATGCGTCCTTACCGACCTATGGGGACGTCTGTGAAGCCCCGATGAGCGCAGGTCAGCGACGCATGTGGCTGCTGGACAGCCTGCTGCCGCAGCCCTCTGCCTATCACGTGACGCGTTTGTTGCCATTAGATGCAGGCGTTGAGTTGTCACTGGTGGAACGTGTACTGCAAGTACTGGTCCGTAGACATTCTGTGTTGCGAACGGTACTGGAATCGCATGACGGATCCCTGTTGCAGCGGGTATTACCGGAAAACGGTTATACATTACCGTTAGTATCGGAGGATGTGTCGGAGGCGGACTTTAAAACGCGCCTTCAATCGGAGCGGATGCGTCCCTTCAAACTGGCTGAAAGCCCCGGCTGGCGTGTGTTGCATCTTCATACGGAAAGTAGTGAATGGTTATACTTCACGTTTCATCATGCGTTGACGGACGAGTGGTCGATGCGGATATTCTTCATGGAATATGCGCGTCTGCTGTCATTTGGGG
>CAJBZC010000541.1 GCA_903959965.1 uncultured bacterium | reverse complement strand
TAATGCCATCATCCTTTTTGCAAAAGGGCCGGGGTGGCTGACCAATGCAATGACCTTGTGCTGCCGGCCAATGATCTCTGCAAGTTCCGGCCAGCAGAGGGAACCCTCTGGAAAGTTCAAGACCATTCTTTTGATGTGGATCAGAGAAGACAAGTGCGCCCAATTCATATGGACGGGATCTCCCATTTGTCCGGTCATCACCTTTGTCAGCATGTTGTCCAGCGAGTGCCGTGATCCATCAAATGGCCTATAAGCTGTAATTTTTTTATCCAATGTGTCAATGCCGTCCCCAAACCAATGTATCACAGGAATGCTCGACAGCACTGTTCCCGGTACCTGTCGCAGCCATAGTCCCAGACACTGCTGCGAGGTGCCCGACTGAGCCAGGATGGCGATATTCCCCTCTGTCGGATGAGGAAGCCAGGAAAGGCGGGATTTCACCAGCCTGCGTTTGATATTCAGGTACCGGCTGCTCTTCTGTTCAATGTAAGTGTCCCTTCCGGGATTTCTTTTTTCGAGTTCGCGTTCCCATACTTCTTTATCGAATCGTTTGAGTGAGGCCAGGTAACGATCCATGTAAGAACCCAGCATGGGATCAGAGGAACGGGGAATGCCGGCCGAAAAATGAATGAAAACCACCGGATAAAAGTCTTCGATCTTTATGGATCCGTCCGCCTGAATGACCCTTTTACATTCATTCCGGTTCCAGATCGCCACATTACATCCTTTGTGACGAAGCACATGTACTCCTTCAAAATAAACAGGCATCAGGTTAAGGATGGACTGATCCACAAATTCACCCTCAAAACTACCCCGTGCACAGGAATGCAAACAGCAGCGCGCCCACCAGTCCATGGATTTTGTTCCATCTGTGTTCGCACCAATGAATCCGGCATTGTACAGGCCGTGATTGAAGAGAAATCGATATTCTTCCGGATCTGCTTCCGGTTCACTGGTTCGCCAATGCGGCGTTAGCAATACATTGTTCGTTTTCAGTTCATCAAACAAAAATCGAAACTTATGGAAAATATAAATATCACAATCAAAGTATAATACGCGTTCATATCCATTTTCACGGATCAGATGATTGATGAAGACCGGTTTGCATGACCATCTGAATGCATCATGATCGGAAGATTGATATTTGTTTCTGATTTGTTGCCCGATGCCCGATCGGCAAACTTCTTCAGCGAAATGAAAAAATACATGCCGATCGGCCTCCTCCCCGGAAAACAGATCCTGGTCTGTGTCCGATATAAGGATATTGAAATGAATATCCGGTTCAAATGCTCTTACAGATTCCAGCAGGGCCCTTGCATAGGGCAGATAGTTGGCCGTGATGATGGTACAAACCGTTGCATTCGACGTGGACGGCAACTCAGTTCCGGTCAGTTGCTCGTAGGTGGAGCTGTTCAGTTGGCCTCCATTTCTGAGATGATCGATAAATGGTTGTTCCGCAACGTGCTCATGCACTGGCCAGGGGATCCTTGCCTGGCATACCTGATCTATCCATGTTGCAGAAATGCTTTGGCCCTCCCTGATCGTGCGTAAGCCCCGGGAAAACCAGTCATCCGGAAACCATCGACGATCAGATTGATAAAAATGCCAGACAGCGGCATCCACTCCGGAAGATGGATTTGCGCGTATTTGCGCATGATAAGCGTCGTCCAGCACCTGACAGGTAACCCCAGACCATTCGATCGCCCGGTTAAGTGCCGGCTGGTCGTAGCCATATCCGTTTGCCGCGGATGCATCCCAGTATTGTTCCCAGATCTCAGCGAGCCGGTGAGCCAGCGGATGATCCTTCCATACGATCACGCCGGAGTTGAGGTAGTGGCCGTTCCCGGGTAAGGGCCAGCCGTTGCGTTCATACACTTGGCGTTCCATCTCCGGAAAATTCTCCGGAAACCGGAGGCTGTGATTCTCCGATAAGGCAACAGGGTCATCTATTTGGAACAACGCATCGAGCCTTTGGCGCACAATTGTATCTGCATCGAGAAAAATGAAATCCC